>NZ_PIGG01000042.1 GCF_002924445.1 Minwuia thermotolerans | reverse complement strand
CACGCCGACCTCCTGTTCCTGGCTGAACGCCGTGGAAGGCTTCTTCGCGCGGCTCAGCAAGCGCCGCCTGAAGCGCGGCGTGTTCCATTCGCTGGTCGACCTCCAAGCCGCCATCAATCGCTTCGTTGCCGAGCACAAACAGAAGCCCAGGCCGTTCGTCTGGACCGCCGATCCCGACAGGATCATCGAAGCCGTCAAACGCGGGCACCAAGAGTTAGATTCGCTCCACTAGGACTCGCTAAGCTATCCTGTTCCGTATCGAACGCGACAACCTGATGAACCGCGCGACCGGCCCACCAACATCCGCCACCCGGCTGAGCCGAAGGAGCGCGTAGCCTGCAAATGCGATAGACAAGGGCACGCCTGCAATAGCAGCGGCCAAATCTGAAACATTACCGAGTGCCACAAGCGTGACGGCCCCCAGAGTCAGTACAGAGGCCTGCAATTTGACCGAGCGCGACCATCGGAACCCAAGCCAGTAGCGCGCCGCGATCAGATTCAGCGGAAGAACGACGACGTACATCGCAATAAAGGCCACGCCAGTAGCGGCGACTCCTATCCACGGAAGGCCAAGATAGGTGATACCGACTAACGTCCCGGCCCCAAGGGCTTGAATGACGATATAGATTCGACCCGCTCCTTTAGCAATGACGACATAGCCTAAGGGCAGATTGAGGATCTTCAGCGTATCCCCGAGCAACTGCCAATGCAGGATATCCACCGCAGGTACGAATTCTACAGAATAGAGAAGGCGAACCACCCAAGGCGCAAGCGAAAGCACCCCCAAAAGCAATGGCGCGCATAGAAGCAGCACAGCTTCGGATTGTTGGTTTATAGTGCGGTTCGCCGCCTGCCTGTCGTTGATGATACCGGTCAGGCGCGGGTAGTAGTCAGTTGCTAACGCGCCAAGGATGACGGCGAGGTAGATCATTCCGATCGACCACGAGGCTTGGAACTGTCCTAGCGCCTCTTCCCCCAATCGTTGCTGCACCATGCTGCGCACCGCAAGTTCAGCGCCCGTCATGGCCAGAGCACTTAGCATAAACGCGATGCCGAGTAATGTGAGGCCACGAAATTCGGCCGCCAGCTCGATGCACGCTGGCCGCGGTATCTTTGCGAGAGTTCGGTTAGCGCGGGCGACGAAATAATATCCTGTAACGAAAGTAGTCAATGGCACGAGCAACACTAATACCGTAACGCCAGAATTCCGCCATAGGAAAATCGCAATAATTCCCAACACTGTGGCAATAAAGCCAGTAATGATATTTACGCGCGCTAAGTCGCCGATCATTCGCATGCCCTTGAGATAGGCCAGTTGCGATGCAGCGGCGACGCTCAGGGCCACACCAAGGGCAAGCCAGGTGATGTCGCCCGCCGCCTGCGAGTCGCCAAAAACCAGATGCGCAATCGAGTCGCTGAGCAGCCAGAAGACCACGCCTCCAGCTATGGCCAGACCCATCGATCCCCATAAGAGTGAAAGGCGACTAAGTGCGAGCCTTTTGCTCCCTTCTTCAACTCGCGCGGCGGCGACTTGACGTGTACCCGCTCCATCGAACCCCAGTCCCGCCAAGATCGAAGCAGTCTGGATTAGATTCTGGTAGGTACCAATGAGGCCAACCCCAACCGGACCGAGCAGCAAGGCAGCGACCTTCATCTTTATCAGACTGAAAAAGATGTTGATCAGCGTTGAGCCACCAATGATCGAGGACGATCGTAGGATCGTGCGAAACGAGTCTTTGTGCTCTGCAGACATCGTCAGCGACTTGTCCTGCGTGCCCGGCTCGGACAATTTGAGTTGCGCATTGGAACGGGGAGCGTGTCGCGGAGGTCAAAAGTCATTCGGGGCGCCCTTTGACCACCATCGCCGGTACGCCAGCCGCGATTGCGTAGGCGGGCACATCGCGGGTGACCACACTGTTGGCACCAATGATCGCGCCCCGGCCGATCGTGACACCTTTGGTGATAACTGCCCCTGTCCCGATCCAGACATCGTCCTCGATCCTGACGGGACGCACCAAATAGCCCTGCTTCGAAATTGGAATGTCGCGGCGTTCAAACCGGTGGTCAACGTCGAGGAGGTAGACTCGCGGTGCCAGCATGACGTTTGCGCCTATCTCTACCTTCTCCATTGCTGTGATGATGCAGCCTTCGTTGATCGCCGTATCGTTCCCAACGATAAAGTGCCCATATCCGCCAATTATAACGTTCTCCCGGATACCGACCCGCGCCCCAAGGTCCATTGCCACGCCTCCCAGTACCCTAACATTGCGCCCAAGTACTCCTTTTGGACCATGCACAACTACCCGTCCGAAGAGTCGCTGCTTGCGGCACCAGATCTCATATCTAAGCCGCGCTCGGTACCCAGCCAATCGCGATAGGAGATCCAGGAACTTCATCGGCCCGGGTTCTCTTTAGCCACTTTCATGGCGGTCAGCATGGAAACCACAGAACGCGCCCGTGCGGTGCCAAGATGTGGTCCCATCGGGAGGCTCAGCAGTTTGTCCGCAAGATCGCGGGCCAGCGGCATTGCCTCGGGGGCCATCTTCAGTTCGGCATAGGCTCCTTGCATATGCGGCGGAATCGGGTAGTGGATCAGCGTGTCGATGCCCGCGTTCGTCAGACGTTCCTGCAGTGCGTCCCGCGCCTCGCTGCGCACCACGTACAGGTGCCAGACAGGCTCGGCCCAGTCGGGCGCATATGGCAGGGTGAGGCCGCTGCCCCGCAGCCCCTCCGCATAGGCCGTGGCAACAGCGCGGCGGCGTTCGGTCCACTCGTCCAGCACCTTCAGCTTCACCCGCAGCACCGCGGCCTGAAGGGGATCAAGTCGCGAATTTACGCCGGCCGCTTCGTTCACGTATTTTCGGCGTGAGCCGTAATTGCGCAGAACCCGAATGCGGTCGGCCAGGTCAGCGCGATCCGTGGTGACGGCCCCAGCATCACCGAGTGCGCCGAGGTTCTTGCCAGGATAGAAGCTCCAGCAGACGACATCACCATGAGATCCAATCCGCCGTCCCTTGTAGCGCGCGCCATGGGCCTGGGCGGCGTCCTCGACCACGGCCAGCTCATGTTTCCGCGCGAGAGTCAGAATCGGGTCGAGATCGGCCGGCTGACCGTAGAGGTGGACCGGCAGGAGGACCCTTGTGGCAGGCGTGATCGCCGCCACGATCCGGTCGGGATCGATGTTGTACGTCGCGGGGTCGGGCTCGACCGGTACGGGCCGAGCGCCGACGGCGCTGACGGCCAGCCATGTCGCGATATAGGTGTTCGAGGGCACGATCACCTCATCCCCCGACCCGACCTCCAAGGCTCGAAGCGCCAGGGTCAACGCATCCAGCCCGTTGGCCAGGCCGACCGCGTGGGCTGCGCCACAATACTCAGCCCATTCGGCCTCGAAAGCCTCGGCCTCCGGCCCGAGGATGTACCAGCCGGACTCGAGCACACGGTGGATCGCTGCGTCGATCTCGGGCTTGAGTTCGCAGTACGCCGCTTTCAGATCAAGGAAGGGGATCATCGGACACGCGCCCGCGCCGCCGCCTGGAGAAATTCGTCGTAGTCGCGAATGTAGTCCGTCTCGTCATAAGGGTGCGAGGCGAGAACCATGCAGACCGCACCCTGGCTGAAGCGGTCCATTTCGCGCCAGATCAACCGATTTATGAAGGCGCCCTGCCGTGGGTCTCGCAACCAGTATTCTTCGCGCGCCTTACCATCATCGACCCTGAGACGGAAACTCCCTGACAATGCGAAGACGACCTGTTGAAGCTGCCTATGGGCGTGGCCTCCGCGCTCCGCATCAACCGGGACATTGTAGAGATAATAGACCCTGGCGATGTCAAAGGGTACGTGATTACCGCCTTCGACAAATGTAAGATCGCCTCTTGGATCCGTGACTACCGGGAGGTCTATCAGTTGAGCCATACCCGGGGAGAGTTGGTTGCCAAGGCTCATGCAGCGCCTGCCTCTCGCACAGTGGCCATGAATAGCTCTCGATCCTGAAAATATCGGTCCTCAGAGTACGAGAAATAAATATCAACATCGTCAGCACCGGTTTCCTTCATTCCAAGGCGCCGGTAGAAGTCCAGCGCCCGGTGATTGTCGCGCCGTACGTCGATCAACGCCGTCGGCAGGCCAAGATGATCGAACCCGACCCCGAAGGAAAGCAACGCGCTCTCCAATGCGGCCTTGCGGGGCTTGTTCTCGTCGAGGATCCAGCTGCCCCAGGTGAAGCTCTCTTCCCGGATGTCGTAGAGGCGAACAACGCCGCATAGCATTCCGTCGGCGAGACGCTCGATCACATAGTAATATTCGCGGCCCTCCGCCTCCCGCCCCTTGTAGGACTCAATCCAGGCGCGCTGGTCATCGACCGTCCCCGAAACCTTGGAAAGGTGGGTGTTGTATGCCGGATCGGTTCTCAAGCCATGAATATATGCGGCATCACTCGGCTCCACGAGACGGATCGCCAGCCGGACGCCTTCCACGCGCTGCAACCCGTCAACCGCCAGGCTCAAGCGCACACCTCGACACCCGCTGACGTCATAGCGATATCTGCGAATAGAAGATCGACTCCAATCCCCAAAGCTGAACGTTCCTTGCCCAGATATGCGGGCCGGCCAAAGGCCTTCACGCTGCTGAGCCGGTGCATGAACATTTTAATCGCTTTGTCGTTGGACAGCGCGTTGACAACAGTTCTCACCAGCCTTCAGGCACTGTGTCGAGGGCATCGGAGACGAGACTGAAGACAGAGAGGGTCGAATCGCGTTTGAGCCCCGCGCGATGGGGGTCCCATGTATGAGTCCGGTATTCCGCCACTGGCACTCACCGTCTCATGCCTTCCTTTAGATCCCAACCTTGATCAATTTTTCCGCGTGCGCCTCAGCATCCAGACCACCGCCACAACGACCGGCAGAGCAATTGTCGCCAATGTGTCGACCACTGCCTCTGCCCATGACACCGATCCGGTCCATTGACGCCAATCCCTCGCGTCGAGCGCCTCGTTGAGCCCCTGGAGAAGAACCACCGGCAGAAGCGCCCAGACCGGCCCCCATCGGAAGCGGCGCAAGAGCCAAGCCACGACAAGATAGACGACAAGCCCGAGAGGCAGATGGAACGCATCCGCGGGAATACCGACGGCATCCGTGATGCTCGTCTTAAACTCATACCAGGTCAGAGCTCATACCAGTCAGGGCCGACCATTCGCTGATACGTCTCGGGCACCTGTTTCACTCAAGTGAACTTCAGCAAACCCGGCGTCTCCGGGCGGGATCGACGACCACTCGGTCGCCAGCCTCATGACGCGCCCCCCTCCAAATGCCCGATAACGTAACGAACCGGCGGAAGGATGCGGCCCCGGAAGCCCCGCCTCGCCCCACGGGCCGATGGCCCCGGCCATAGCGCCCGGCCGCGCTCATGCATCCCGAGAGGGCTGCGGCGCCAGCTCGGCGTCGATGTCCATCTCCGCGCGCACGGTCTCGATCTCGGCCTTCAGCGCCTCGTACTCGGCCATCTTGCGCTTCAGGAAGCGCCGCGTCAGCCGGGCCTTCTCGAGCACGCCCTTGCGCGTCAGGATATAGGCGTAGCGGCGCTTGTCGGGCGCAGCGGAGAAATTGCCCAGCTTCACCAGCCCCTTCTCAAGCAGCGCCTTGAGACAGTAGTTCACGCCCCCTAAGCTGACACCCAGGGCATCGGACATCTCGCGCTGGCTCATCTCCGGATTGGCCTGCAAGAGTCTGAGAATACGGAAGTGCACATCTTCCTGGAGATCGTCCCGCCGGCCCGGTATCAGCTCTCTCCCGCGAGAGCGGCCGGAGAAATCGCGCAGGCTACCGCACCGCGACTGGCTCTATGCCGATCACGGTCTGGCTCGCGCAAGAATGGGCGGTGACGCAACTGCATTCGTTCGAAGATGAACGATACGGATCGCCGTGAGCGAACGCAAGCGCCGCGAACATCATATCTGGCTCCCCGTGCGGCCCCTGGCATCAATCACCCCGGCGCGCCGCCGGAAAGCCACCGCAGGCCCGATCCGTCGCCTCGCCGCCGACTGTTCAAAAATGAACATTCGGCTTTCCCACAGCCTCGGAAATCGATATCAGATCGCTGTGAGGGTGTATCGGAGCGTTCCATGACAGATACCGACGAGGGGTCGCGCTGGTTCCTGGCGCAGCTGAAGCCGAACGGCCACAAGCTTGCGAGACGCAATCTGGACCGCCAGGGCTTCCGCTATTTCCTGCCCATGCAGGAAGAGACCCGGCGCCAGCGGGGGAAGTTCCTGACCCTGCTGCGGCCCTTGTTCCCCGGCTACATCTTCATCGCCTTCGATCCAGACCACGGCCTCTGGCGCAAGGTCAATTCGACCACCGGCGTCGCCCGCCTGGTCAGTTTCGGGCGGAGCCCGGCGCCGGTGCCGTCCGAGCTGGTCGATGGCCTGATGGCGCGCTGCGACAGAGAAGGCAAGTTCCAGCCCCCCAGCACGCTCGCGCCCGGCGACGCGGTGCGGATTGCCCGCGGGCCTTTTGCGGACTTTGTCGCCACCGTCGAGAAACTGGCCCCCGACAACCGGGTCTTCGTGTTGCTCGATCTCATGGGACGCAAGACGCGCATGACGGTGGCCGCCGACAAGCTCCGCCTCGCCTGAATTCAGCGGCCGGCGAGGCGATAGGCGATCAGCCCGACCCATGCCTTGATCGCCGTGTTGAGCGTCTCGATATGGCCGGCCGGTTCCCATTCGAGGCCGTCGGCGAAGCCGCTTGTGCGATAATCGACCGGATAGGCGACAAGCCCCTCCCAGCCGGCCGCCCGGAAACTCGCCATCGCCCGGGGCATATGGAAGGCGCTGGTCACCAGCACCCAGACCTCGTCCGCCTCCGGCTGCGCCAGCGCATGGCTCAGGCGCGCATTTTCCGCCGTGTTGCGCGAGCGGCTCTCCAGCAGCAGGCGATCCGGCGCCAGGCCCTGGGCGCGGAAGATCTGCGCGGCGACATCGGCTTCCGTCGCCCCGGCGCCGCCGGCGGTATCGCGGAGCCGGCCGCTGCCGCCGGCGAAAAGCACAACGGCGTCAGGAAAACGATGCGCCAGCGACAGGGCAGCGAGAAAACGGTCGCCGCCCTCATTGACCTGCGCCTGACCCCAGAAGCGGGACGCCGCGGCGTCCTCCCCGCCGCCCAGGACGATGATGCCATCCACCCGGTCGAGCTGCGGCGCCGGTGCATAGGCGCTCTCCAGCGGCCGAAGCAGCAAGTCGCCCAAGGGCAGGATCGAGAGGGCCAGCAGAACAGTGATCGTGCCGACCGCCAGGACCTTGGCCAGACGGCGCCATTCCATGAACAGCGCGATCACGATGAGCGCCAGGGCCAGCACGATCCAGCTGTCGACCCGGATCAGCAGACCCACCAGCTTGGACGCGATAAAGAAGACCGTATCCATCGCCCTGCTATCCTGCGGTCATCTCGGCCATCGCCTTCCGATAGGCGTCCAGCACAATCGTCTGATCGAACGCCGCGGCCATCCTGGCCCGGCCCGCCCGCCCCATCGCCGCTCTCGTCTCCCGCGGCAGGGACAGAAAGGTCTGGCAGGCGGCGGCAAGGCTTGCGGCGTCGCCTGGCTCACACAGAAATCCGGTGTTGCCATGATCGACCACGTCCCGGCAGCCCGGCACGTCCGTCGCGATCAGGGGACGCGCCATCGCGGCGGCCTCGATCAGGGTCCGGGGGGCGCCTTCGCGGTAGGAGGGCAGGACCACGCAATGGGCGGCGGCGATCGACGGGCGCACATCCGGCTGCACGCCGAGATATTCGACCACGCCTTCCCGCTCCCAGCGCGCCACGGTCTCGCGATCGATGGCGGTCCGATTGGCCGCGTCGACGGCGCCAAGCAAGCGGAACTGCGCATCGGGCCGATGGCGGCGGACCATGCGCGCGGCGTCGACGAATTCCCTCACCCCCTTGTCTCTCAGCAATCGGCCGATCATCAGGAAAATCGTCGCTTCCGCGTCGTCCGCGTAGGCGGCGGCGGCAAACCGCCGGAGATCGATCCCGGAACCGGGCAGCAGGCGGGCCTGATCCGCACGGATAATCCCCCGGGCGAGAAAGAGGTCCCGGTCGTCCCGGTTCTGGAAAAACACGACGGGCAACTGGCTGAACGCCTGGCGGTAGAGACCCTCTGCCACGAACTGAAGGATACCGCCTGACAGGAAAGCGGTGCCCAGCCCCGTGACGTTGGGAATGAAAGGCACCCGGCAGGCCCGGGCCGCCATGGCGCCGAAGATGTTGTTCTTGATGGTGTAGCTCAGCACGATGTCGGGGCGCTGGCTGCGGAACAGATCCTTGTACTGGGCGCGGAGCTTCATCCCTTCGACGGGGCTCAGACTTTGAGCACTCATCTTCAACGGGATAAACCGGCACCCCAGCGCCTCGAGCTCGGCGACACTGTCATCGGGCGGCGCCGCCACCGTGATATCGTGCCCTTCCGCCAGGAGTGCGGCCACCAGATCCCGGCGGAAATTCCAGATATTCCAGGCCGCATTCACGGTCATCACGACATGCATCGATGTGCCCCAACCGCCCCGATCCGGCCCCGACCGACATACCATGCGCGCCTCGCATGGTGCAGATGCAGATCACGAAACCCGCTTCCGCTCCGGCGCGCCGGCACACCGGTTCTACACTTGCCTTCAGCCGCCCGAAAAGGCGCGTCGATCACGCTTCTGGCCTGAGCGATATGCCGTGCGCCTCATGATGGCGCCGCTGGCTTGACCCCAAGGCCCTGGCCTCCCCTCAATCGAGCGCGAACCCCAGCCGCTCCATCGTCTTCGCCACCCGCCGGATCATCTCCAGCGACTGCAACTGGGCAAGGGCCGCGGCGGTCTCTGCAGCAATGGGTTTCTCGCCGTCCGGACCCTGCACCTTGAACGCTTCCCTTTCGAAGTCGTAGCTCAGGACCAGGTCCTCGATGTTCATCCGCTTGCTCTCCTTGTCCCGGCCGGCCCTGTCGACCGACACATCTTTCCAGATTACGCATGGCGTACGCGATCCGTTGGCCCCGATCGGGGCGCCGGGAAACGCCTGCCCTCTGGTAGGCCACCGCCCATCGCGCTGCAAGCAGGCATGCCCCGCCACGACAACCCTGGGGCCGCCGCTCGATTGCCACGGCCCCTCGATCCGCAACTTTGATTTGAGCCGAAGTTGGCCTCGCCGGTGCGCGGTGCGAAGCGCCGATGGACGCCGCCTGGCGCGGCCGGCACTCAACGGTCCGGACCAGCGTCCTCCGCTGCGGCTATCGCCGCATCGATCTCGGCCAGCAAGGTCGGATCCTTGTGGTTGTGAAACGGTCCGAGGGCGATTCGGGCCCGGCGCAGCGCATGCAGAAGATCGAGGTTCAGCAGCTGCAGCTCCGTGACACGCGCCGCATTCTCCCGGACAACCATCTTCAGCTCGTCGATCTGCGGGTCAAAGTCGGTAAACATTGCCAGATTGTTAACTTTCTCGTCGACGGATGCACGGGCTCGCGGGTCATCCGTTTCGAAGCGTTCCCAGTCCTCGCGGCCAAGATGCGCACAGCCGCGCCAGTGGCAGGCCAGTTCGCGTCCGGAGTCGTCAACGATTGTGAACTTGTGGCCGTCGTCCTCGCGAACCGGGTAGAGCTTCCCCGGCGTGATGTCATGGGCGATATAATTCGTGCGCGCGTATATTCTGGCCAAGGATCACGCCTCCGTCGCGACAACACGCAAAAAGATGAATGCGACTGTAGAACGGCGGGGCGAGCAACGCCAGGTGACCGAGCCCGAACGCTCCCGTGACGAAGCAATGGTCATATGTCCGCCTGCCCTCCTGGCTTTCTTATCGACATCGCGCGACGCCCACGTCAAGTGAGACATTGCCGATCTGAAGCACGCATGGACTTCAAGCTGACCGTGCCCTGCGAGCCAGGCCCTCCGCCGGCCCCGACTCCTCGCCGGGCTACGCGACGTCGTCGGTCGACCCACTTGTCGACCGCAACAGCATGATGATCGAGGATTGTGGAGCATCATGGCACGATCGGGGATCCGATCCCTGCCCGACCACCTTCTCCGGCTGCATCGTCCAAGCCGCCGGGCGCCGGGACCGGAGGTCGGGCGCGCCCGGAATTACGAGTCCGGCGGCGCCGGGCGAGAAATCGTGACCTGTATCCGCCTGTTCTCATCTTCGGAAATCTGGAAATTTATGCCGTCGACAACAAGTCTGAGCCACTCGTAGTACCTGTCAATCGATACGTTTTCCGTTCCGGGAAACATGCTCAGTGTCGCATCGAAATACTGCGTCGACTTCTTGCGCTCCTCGATTCTGGCAGGGTTGAACTGCCGATCCGGCGCCGAGTTCAGGAGACCCGCGGCCTCACCGACAAACGCCAGCTTGTCGCCCCGGGCCTTCATGAGTCCGGCCTGTTGCGCAGATTTCAGGAAAACATATCTTGCGCGGGACACCATGCTTGGCCGTACGCCAATCTGGATCAGATATTCTTCCAGCGCCGCATTGTCGATCGGAACCGGCGTATCGGTGAAATGCGCGGCAGCCGTCAGAAACAGGGGCGGATTCAGGAAAGCGACCTGCAGTTTTTCCACATCTGGATCGTTTTCAATGAGCGCCCGGCCAAGCGGCGTGATCTTGACCAAATTCATTGCGGTTGTCGTGAGACCGAAATGTCTGGTCGCGGCAATCCGGAGACGCGTCCCGCTATTGAAACTCTCCTGGTTCAGAAACTCCGCAAACTCATGTGGCGTCGCCGAATCTTTCTCCCGCAGGACGCCGCGCGCCAAAAGAATAGACGAATTCAGATCCAGATGCGGCAGTCCAGAATAGGGTCGCCTTCCCTTGTTTTTCACAGCGGCCTCCCGGGAGGATTCGATTTCTCTCCAACAACCCTGCCCGCCATCGTGTCTCGGGGGTTGGGATGTCTGGCTGTCACCCCGTCTGACACAATGGGGTTGCGAAGCCGACACAAAGCGCCCTTCGAAACCCCGGATTCCCGACCACGGAGTTGAGACTGGTTAACTAGAATGAGCGATCTGATTCCGCAACATCATTTCGCTGGTCGAGGTCGGACTGCCTGGGCCAGTGCTCACCGGGGCGGGCCATGAATCGAGGCATGATACGCGGGTCTGCCGCAAGGCGTCGCGACCCTTCGGTACCAGGACGCACCAGGAAATCTGGAGCGGGCGAGAACGATCCTCTGCGTCCTCCAATGTCTCTGCCGGACCGCTCCCATGGTGGGGCGCCCTTCAGTTCCGTGTCTTGCGGCTCCGCGTCCATGTTCGCGCGAAATCAGCGCCTCGGACGCTCCTTCAACAGAAATGAAGGACGGCCGGGCTGTGCACGCCCGGCCGTCCCGCTCCTGCATTCAGGAGTGTCGGACAGGTTCGTCCCGGCGGTTCAGCCGTTCCTGAAGCCAGTCAAGCACTTCGTCCTCAACCCATCCCACTCTGTTCGGACCGATCTGGACCCGCTTGGGGAACTTCCCGGCCTTTTCCAGCCGCGCGACATGTTGCGGCGAGTACAGAACCAGCTCCTTCAGCTGACGCTTCGACAGTATCCTCATCACGATGCTCCTTGATGGAGAAGCATCGCGATGCCCCTGGTTACGACAATACCCACGGGTGCCGCGATGATATCAATCCGCAGCTTCTGACGCGAGCTCTTGAATGGACTTGCTACTCAGGGTCGCGATGAACTCGGCCCAGGCTTCCACCGCGGCTCGTTTCTCGTCTGCGAAATCGTGACGCTGGTACACGGCGACGATGCCGCCGAATGTCCCGCTTGTATGGTTCAGAAGCTTCTCGACGACATGAATACCAACGCCAAGGCGCGCCATCCCGGAGGCCGCTGTGCGTCTCAGATCGTGAATGCGCCAGGGCATGAGTGCGATTTTTGCAGGATCGTCGCCACGTTTCTCCGCCATACGCCGGAGTTCGGCGAGCATTGCTGCGTCGACCCGGTTTTTCGCGCGGCCGAACCCGGATACCGGCCGCTCCTTCTGCTCGCTTTGACCGTCGCGGGCGAACCATGCCGGAAACAGCAGGGCCGAATGATCCCTGCTATCAAGCCCGGCGATCAATTCGACAGCTGCCTGGCTCAATGGCACATCATGGGGTTTGCCGTTCTTGGTCCGCTCGCCGGGCAGACGCCACAGCTTCTCACGCAGATCGAATTCCGACCATGCCGCCGAGACGACCTCGTCGCGTCGTTGGGCGGTGAGAAGCAATAGCCTGAAGACCGCGCCGAAAGGGGGACCAGCCTTGTCGCACGCCACGAGAAACGCGCGTAGCTCATAGTCCGTCAGTACTCGGTCCCGCGCCTGTTCCTTCGCCGGTGGTTTGACCCCGGTCACCGGTGAGGTCTCTATCAGTCCCCGCTCGACAGCCCATGCGAACAGCCGCCGGACATTCGCCAATACCCTGTTCACGCCAACGGACAGACCCCGCGCTTCCGCCTTGTCGAGAACGTCGAGGATGTCGCGTCGCCCGATGTCCCCGATCTCCCGGTGACCGATGACCGGATAGACATGGCGTTCGAGCATCCGGGCGACCTCATCGGCTGTCCGGTTTCGGGGCCGGTGCCATTTTTCGATGAACTGCTCCCCCACCCGTTCAACAGTGTCGGGCTCCCGGCGCCGGGCCTCAAGCTTCTCGGCGGCGGGATCCTTGCCGGCTTCCACCTCGTTTCGTGCATCCCGCCAGGCCTGTCGCGCCTCTGCTACCGACATGGCAGGCCAGCTGCCGAGCTTCATCCGCCGTTGCTTGTCATGCAGACGATAGAAGAACACCCAGGTTTTCCGCCCCCCATAGGAAATCCGCAGGGCGAGGCCGGGGTAACCCTTGTCGAAATTATCTTCCTGTCCGCTGGCCGGCGGTTTCAGGCGCTTGACCACTGCCGCATTGAGGTTTCGCTTGGGCATCGCTTGGCGTTCCTTCGGGCTTCGGGGCGACACTAGGATATCTCGCTTTAGGTAACGTATAGGTAACAGAAATTGGCCGCTCTGCAAAATCCATTTATGTTCACCTATGAGCACCTGATTTCATTTTTTCTTTTTATATTAATAGCTTATGAGATCGATAAGGTGGCGAAATGTTCAATGAAATTCAGCGAAAAATTTGAATCATAATCCGCGTGTCGGGGGTTCGAATCCCTCCCCCGCTACCAGATTTCCGGAAAATCGATGAATCTCGGGGCGGCGCCTGGCGCCTCAGCCTCCCGCCACGCGATAACTCCCGCCGTCGTCCGCCTCCGCGCGGCGGCGCATCTCGCCCAGGGTGCCGGGATAGAAGGACAGGATCCGGCCCTTCGCGTCCTTGTAGAAATTGGTGCAGTCGCCGGCCCAGCTCATCCGCTGCAGCCGGTCCTGCAGTCCCGCGGCGTAGGCCGCGGTGGCCTCCGGGTCGATGTCGATCCAGCCGCCCGGCGTCTCCAGCGCCCGGCGGGTCATGCGGACGATATAGGCGCCGTTGATCTCGGCCGAGGCGAAGAGGGAGGTATAGGCGGCGACGCCGTTGATGCCGCAGACGGTGAAATGGTTCGGGAAGCCGGGCGTGGAGACGCCGCGCCAGGCCTCGGGCCGCTCCCCGATGGCGTCGGCGAGACGCCGCCCGTCCCTGCCGTAGACCTCGACCGCCGGGCTGCCGTCCTCCCGCCCGCCGAGGCGGTAACCGGTGCAGAAGATGACGATGTCGGCCGGGTGCTCCTCGCCCGCGGCGTCGACCACGCCCTGCCGCGAGAGCCCCTTCACGCCGCGCGGCGCCAGGGTCACGTGGTCGCAGGCCAGCGCCGGGTAGTAGTCGTCGGAGAACAGGATGCGCTTGCAGCCGGGCTCGTAATCGGGCGTCAGCGCCTCGCGGATCGCCGGGTCGGCGATGGCCGCGCGCATGGGCTCCAGGCAGAGCCGGCGCAACTCGGTCTGGGCGTCCGGCCGGCGATGGAAGACCCGGTGCAGCAGCAGCGAGCGGCGGTGCAGCTCGCGCCAGTGCCGCCGCCACGCCGCCCGGTCGCGGAAGGCGGCCTTTTCCGCCGTGGTGTAGGGGCGGTTGCCGCGGGGCACGATCCAGTTTGGCGAGCGCTGGAAGACGGTCAGACGGGCCGCGCGGCGGGCGACCTCGGGCACGACCTGCACGGCGCTGGCCGCGCTGCCGACGACGGCGACCCGCTTGCCCGCCAGGTCGACGTCGCTGCGCCATCCGCCCGAATGCCAGAACTCCCCTTCGAAGTCGTCATAGCCCCCGATCTTCGGGAAGCGCGGCGCCGTCAGCCCGCCGGTGGCGGCGACCAGCACCCGGTGCCGCGTGCGCCGCCCCTCGGCGTCCTCCAGCAGCCAGGTACCCGAATCTTCCTCGAAGCGCGCGGTCTCGACGCCGGCGCGGAAGCGCGTGCGCTCCGGCAGGCCGTGGCGCTCGGCGCAGGCGCGGACATAGCGCTGGATCTCCGGCTGGCTGGCGTAGAGCCGGGACCAGTCCGGATTGGGCTCGAAGCTGTAGCTGTAGAGGTGCGAGGGCACGTCGCAGCAGAGCCCCGGATAGGTGTTGCGCAGCCAGGTTCCGCCGTAGTCGGGCAGCTTCTCGTGGATGATGAAGTCGTCCAGGCCGGCGCGGCGGTAGAGCATGCCCATGAGCACGCCCGAAATGCCGGCGCCGAGAATGCCGATGTCGGCACGCGTTTCCTCGCTCACGGGCCTACCAGTTCCCCGGCCCGTCGCGCTCCGCGTCCCACCGGTTCCAGTGCAGGATGGTGTCGAGCGGCGGGCGCTTCGCCGGTTTGAAATCGGTGCCCAGCGTGTACGCCACCGGCAGCAGGCCGACCTGCATGATGCCGTCGGGCACGCCCAGCAGTTCGGCCGCCTCTTCCTCGTGCGTGAGATGAAGCGTGGTCAGCACGGTGCCGAGGCCGCGGGCGCGGAGCGCGAGCTGGAAGCTCCAGACCGCGGGCATGATCGAGCCCATCAGCCCCGCCCAGACGCGCCGCGGCGGATTCTCCGGCAGGTGGTCGACGCGGATGCAGGGGATGACGTGGACCGGTGCATCCTGCAGCCGTTCGGCCAGATAGCGGGCTGAATCGAACACCCGGCTGTCCTGCGCCTCGCCGGCGGCCTTCGCGCTCTCGTAGCCCTGATCGAGATAGGTTCCCGCGCCCTTGCGGTAAATCTCCGCCAGCCGTTCGCGTTTTCCCCGGTCGGTGACGACGATCCAGCGCCAGCCCTGGCGGTTGGAGCCCGTCGGCGCCTGCAGGGTCAGTTCCAGGCATTCGCGGATGACGTCGTCCGGCACCGTCCGGTCGAAGTCGAGACGCTTGCGCACCGCACGCGTGGTGGTCAGCAACGCGTCGGTAACGCTCAGATCGTAGACGCTCATGGCAGGCCTCCTCCCCCTTGTGGCTCGCGAGCGGGGAAGGTTGGGCCGTCGGGCGCGCCCGCGCAAGTCCGGGTCGGCTATCCGGTGGCGGCGAGGGAAACCTGGCGGGCGCGCTGGTCCAGCATGAAGTCGCGGAAGACGCGCACGAGGTCGAGATCCAGATGCCCCTTGAAGGTGCTCATCAGGTCCAGCGCCGCCTCGGGCGCCATGGCGCGCTTGTAGGGCCGGTCCTCGGTCAGGGCGGCGTAGACGTCGGCGATGGCAGTGAGCCGCGTCGGGTCGTCCAGATCCGCAGCCGCCAGACGGTCGGGGTAGCCGGCGCCGTCCAGGCGTTCGTGATGGTGCACGGCCATGTGCACGACCCGCTGGTTCAGGCCGTTCTCGCGCAGCAGGATCTCGCGCGAATGCTCGGGATGGCGCTTCATGACCGCCCATTCGTCGTCGTCCAGCTTGCCCGGCTTGTCGAGAATCGCCAGCGGGATCATCGACTTGCCGGCGTCGTGCAGGAAACCGCCGACGGTGACCTCCTTCAGGTCCTCGCCCCGGATGCCGAGAGCGCGGGCGAAGAAGGCGAGCGCGCCGCAGACATACATGCTGTGGCGGTAGGTGTTGTCGTGATGGGACGCCAGGGCGCCGAGCCAGCGGTTGACGTCGGAGACGCCCAGCGCACCCTGGATGCGGACGCAGGCGTCGAAGACCTCATCCAGGGGCAGCGGTTCCCCGTCCGCGCCGGAGGTCATGACCTTGTCGAAACTGGCGAGCGAAGCGCGGAGCGCCGCTTCCTCCTCGGGCTTCATCTCGGACCAGGCGCGCTCGACGAAGCGGTTGGCGGCGCGGCGCACGGCGGTGGCGATGTCGTCCTCGCTGGCGAACTGGCTCAGCAGGCCCAGCGCACCGAGTTCGCGGGCGATCGCCCGGTCCTCGTCGGTGGGATTGGCAAGAATGAACAGCGCCCGGCCCGGACTGGCGGCGAGCACCCGCGCGAGCGTGAACATGTGGCGGCGGAGATCGGAGAGGCAGAAGATGTGCAAACCGTCGGCCAGCCGCTCACGCTCCGCGACCTTCTCCAGCGTATGCACGGAAACCCGGAAGCGGTCGGCGATGATGCGCCATATCCGCTGATCCAGGTTCTTGCCGTCGCCGATGAGGGAGATCGTGTTCGCTGCCGGCATTTCCGCCCTGTTCCGCCTTCCGGACCGCTGTCTGTTGCGCCTGTGTGACAGACGATCCTGCACCGGCGGGCGTTAACACGGGGTTGAGGTGCCGGCGGGCGCGGCGGCTCAGTCCGTCATGTCCGGCGGAAACCGCACACCGGTCACCCGGGCGCGGAAGAAGGGGAAATAGTCGGGCGTGCCGTAGAAATTGCCCGCCTCGACCGACGTCGGCAGCCGGAAGCCGCCGAAATCCCTGAAGTCGGCCAGCTTGCCGCCGAAGGGCTGCAGGCGAAAGGCGCGCCCGGGGTTGGCATCGCTCCAGCGCTGGAACAGAACGTCGGTGGGCCTGCCCTCTGCATCGACGGTGACATCGACGGCCTGCGTCAGTTCGCCGTGGCCGACGGTGACGCGCGCCGTGTCCGGACCAGCCGCTTCCCAGCATGTGCCCGGCCCGGGCAGCAGCGCCGCCGGCGTCCAGAACAGCGCCTCGGCGATCATCCGGCCGAAGGCGGAGCGGGCATGGTCGTCCGTGCCGCCGGCCCGCGCCACGGCCAGGAAGCCGAACAGGCGGAAACGGCTCCAGCTCCGGCCGAAACCGAACGCGTCGGAACCGGAGAGGCGCATCAGGCCGCGGCGGGCCCGGACCTCCCAGAGGAAGCCGGCGGGCGCGGCGAGGGTCTGGCGTGCGCGCATCCGCATCGGCTTCGCCCGGCCGGGCTCACCCAACGCCAGTTCGCCATCCATCTCGATCTCGGCGACGCGCCACAGCGGCGCGCCTTCGGCGATGGCGAAGCGGAAGAAGCGGCGCGCCGGTTCCGGCAGACCGTCGAGGATGGCGGGATCGAATGTCCCGGGCGCGGCGGACGCCCGATCGTGAAGCAGCGCGCGGCGAAGATCCGCGTCCTGGCGGCGGTCGCGCACGGACATGCCGGCCAGTCCGCCGATCACGGCGGTCAGAACCAGTATCCCGATGGCGAGCCAGGTCATCATGCGGGCCCGCAGCGCCGGGCCGTGTCCGGATCAGACGCCGTGACGCGGGATACGGCGCTGCCAGTTGCGGGAGAAAACCCGCTGATCGTCCTCATAGGCGTCGAGCTCGGCCGTGACGATGAAATGCTCGGCCGTGCAGGTGAGCTTCGTCCGGGTGGTGGTGTGGGGACGCCAGCCGCCGCGGCGCAGGCCGCGCCTGGCGCGGACCTCGGCGCTGATCGATTCGAATTCGTCGGCGATGGAGGCGTACCACTCCTCGGTCCGGTCGATGTAATCGATGTCGGCGTCGGCGATGTGCTTGATCCCGTCATCGTCGACAACATGCAGCAGGTACTGGTCCCGCGCCAGATCGTAGATGACGTGCCAGTTGTGGTCCTCGACCCCCTTCTGCTCGGTCGGTATCGGAGGCGCAGCCTCGGCGGCGGCGAAGTGGACGTCCTCGTCGATCCCCCGTGGGGGCCGCACCGGCAGCAGCAACCTGCAGGCGTCGGTGAATACCTTCAGTTTCACCGGCTCCGGCGACGGCCAGGCGAGCGGCCAGTAGCTGGTCGATATGGCGACGCGGATGCGGTGACCGGCGGGGAAATGCTGGGCGATATGGTTCAGCTTGACGCGGACGCGGTGCCGCCCCGCACCGATCGGCTGCACCTCGGCGTGGTCGTCCGAATGGGCCAGATTGCGCACGCCATAGCTCACACGGGTCGCCTTGTCGTCGGGCAGGATGTCGGAAATGCGGACCGCCACCATGGCGACCGGCCGGTCCGATTCGAACTCGAACTCCAGCACCGGCGCGCCCAGAATCTCGATGCTCTCCGTCAGCCGCGGGCTGTTGAAGACCAGCGCGCCGCCGTCTTCCTGGCGCTGGTCATGGGGCAGATCCGGCGTCGCGGCGTACGAACACCACTTGCCCGCGAACAGCCCCGTGCTCAGCGGCGACTCGACCGAGATGTAGGGCCTGTCGTCGGGATTGTACTGGCCATCGGCCTCCCGCAGATCGTCCTGGGGCAGCAGCCGGTAGCCCGGCATCAGCCGCCACGCCCGCTCCTCGACATTCGCCGAAGGCCAGCCGTCCTCGGCGACCCAGCGGCCGGGGCGCTGGCGGTAGCTGGTGGTCGGCGGCATGGAATCCTGCATCCAGGCGCGCAGCATCGGTTCTTCCATGATGCCGCTCTCCTCGCCCTTCAGCCACTTGTCCCACCAGCGGATGCATTCCTGCAGGAAACCGATGGCCGGGCCGGGCTCGCCGATATGGGGATATTTGTGGCTCCAGGGTCCGACCAGGCCGAGCCGCGGCGTCTCCAGGTTGGACAGCAGACGAAAGACCGCGTTGGAATAGCCATCGGCCCAGCCGGAAACGGCCATGACCGGACACTGCACATCCGACCAGTCCTCGCAGATCGAGCCGTGGCGCCAGTAGCCGTCGCGCTGCTGATGCTGCAGCCAGGTTATCAACCAGGGCTCGTTGGCCTCCAGCCGCTCCAGCCACATCTCGCGCCACTTGTCGCCGACCTGCTCCGGGTCCGGCGGCATGGAGTTGTAGGCGAACATCTGCGAGGCCCAGGAAATGTTGTCGCCCAGCAGACACCCGCCCATGTAGTGGACGTCGTCGGCATAGCGGTCGTCGGTGGAGCAGACCGTGATCACGGCCTTGAGCGGGTCGGGCCGCATGGCAGCGATCTGCAGGCCGTTGAAGCCGCCCCACGAAATGCCGATCATGCCGATATTGCCGTCGCACCACGGCTGGGCGGCGATCCAATCGAGCACGCGCACGCCGTCGTCCAGTTCGCTCTGCAGATATTCGTCGCGCAGGATGCCTTCCGAATCTCCGCTGCCGCGCAGATCGACGCGCACGCAGGCGTAGCCGTGGCCGGCGAAGTAGCCGTGCATCATGGAATCCCGCACCGCCGTATGGTCGTTCTTGCGGTAGGGGATGTACTCCAGGATCGCCGGCACCGGCCGGTTCTCCGCCCCTGCAGGCAGCCACAGCCGTGCCGAGAGCCGGACGCCGTCCGGCATCTCGATCACCACATGCCGGGTCTCCTCCACCTCGTGGGGCAGATCCTCGCGGTAGTTCATCATGCGATTGCCCTCCGTCCTCGCGGTCTATGCGGGACTGAATTCGAACTGGAGGATGCGGTTGCAGGCCTCGTACTTCTCTTCGAGTTCCTTCGCGTCGCGGCCGCCGATGAACAGGTCGGCGATCTCGTAGCTGTAGCTCTCCTGTTCGTGCAGTTCGCTCAGCCTCTGGCCGGGCTCGACACCGATGTCGACCCGGACGTCCGGCATCTCCTGTTCCAGACGCTGCAGCATCGCCTCGGTCGGTACGGCCTCGACGCGGGCGTCCTCGTGGCAGCGCAGAAAGAACTTTGCGGCCATGTCGAACGCGCCGGCGCCGCGCCGCCACCGCGGTGTCCGTCCAAGCGCCAGGTCGACGGCGATCTGCTGGTTCGGCTGGCCGTCCACCTTCAGGAAAAGGTCCGAATGGGACTGGGAAACGCGGGAGTTGATCTCCAGCAGATGCAGATGGTCGGTCTCCGGATTGTAGAAGAATTCGATGTTGAAGGGACTGTCCGTGTAGCCGAACTGTGTGATCACCTTGCGCGTTATGTCCTCCATGCGCGCGACCACCGCCTGGTCCGCCTGCGTGGGGTACTGGTAGTGGGAGAAGGTGTGCCCGTTGGGCTCCCGGATCGAATCGATCACGCCGTAGATCTCGACCTGGCCGTCATGGGCGTAGCCTTCCAGCGTGAACTGGTCCTCGCGGGAAATGATCTCCTCGGCGATGCACAGCGTGGCGCCCTGTTCGGCCAGCTTTTCCGGCAGGGGAATGTGTTCCAGGGCATAGCGAAAGGGCCGGGTCAGTTCCCTGATGTGCTCGCGGATCTCGGCCAGGGCGGCGTCGAAATCCTCGCCGCTGCGAATTTCGAAGCCGAGCATCGAGGAATGTCCCACCACGGGCTTCACCCAGAACGGATAGTCGAGATCGATCTCCGCCAGAGGGTCGTCCGAGAAGGGATGGAAGCCGCAGAAGCCGGGCGTCTTCGTGACCTTCTTTTCCTCCTGGCGGGACCACAGCTTGTGTTCGCACTTCATCACCGCCTCGGGCGTGGCGTAGGGCGTGCCGAGTTCGTCCGCCAGCAGAGGGGTGATCATCGTGGACGGAAAATCCCAGTGGGTGACGACGCCGTCGATCCCGCCGTCCACGTCGCGGGCGCGCTTCAGAGCCGTGTTCAGCCGCTCCTCGAAGGGAAAGCCGGAATCGACGATCGAAATCTCCTCGCGGTCGAGCAGGGTATGGAACTCGATGTCATCGGTGTCGCGGAGATCCTTCAGCAGATACCGGCTGTTGAATTCATCCATGCCGATGACGCCGATGCTGTTGTGGTTCTTGCTGGCCATGTCCTGACGTCCTTCTTCTTCTACGCTACGCAGCCGCGTCAGTTGGATTGCCGCGCCGCCACGTGCCGTTTGGCCTGGCGCGCATTTCGGGCGAGCGCGGTCATCATCCGTCCACGTTGGGGCGCGCCGGACCATTTCAAGCTGGTGAAAGCGAGGGGAGAAGTCGCGGCGGGCGGGGTTCTATTGCCGCCTGAGCTCGTGAGCCGCCCGGTTGAGCGCCGAGATGAGCCGCCCCGAGGTGAATGGCTTGGATATCCAGCCCAGCGGCCGCGTTTCCTCGGTCGCCTTGCGGCTGTTGGTATTGCTGAAGGCGCTGACGAACAGGCTGCGCACGCCGTGGCGGTCATGCAGCTCGCGGGCGGCGACCACGCCGCTGTCGCCGTCGGAGAGCCGGATGTCCATCGTCGCAAGATCCGGGCGGCGCTCGTCGCAAAGCTTCAGCGCCTCGCTGCGGTTGGCGGCGACCCCGACGATCTTCATTCCGGCCCGGCGGGCGATCTCCTCGATGGCCATGGCGATAAGGAAGTCATCCTCGACGATCAGAAGCCGCAGCGAATCGCCGTTTCCACCGGCCACGCCGCCGCTCTCGCGATCGGCGGAAACCGTCGGCGGCCGTTTCGCCCAGGGCATGCCCGGGGCCGTGCTGTCACGGTGGACGGCGCTCATGGCGCCTCCTCCACCGGCACGCGCACCCGCGCCACCGCGCCGTCGTCGTTGACCATCTCAAGACGGCCGCCGAGGTCGTTGCAGAGGCCGCGCACCAGCACCAGGCCGAGAGAGCCGGAGCGCTCTACGTCCTTGGGAAATCCGGGACCGTCATCGCGCACCGTCAGCAGGTGAGCATCGGACGTACGCTCCAGACACACGGCGATGGCGCAGCGCCCGTCGACCCGGCCGTGCTGATAGGCGTTGACCACCAGTTCGTTGACGATCAGCGCCAGGGTGTTGGCCCGCTCGTGCGGCACCTGCCATCCGTGGTGCAGATCGAGCCCGATCCGGACATCGCCTTCGAAACTCTCCCTCAGCAGATCGACCAGCGATCCGATGAAGTCGGCGGCCGGCACGAAGGCGAACTGCCCGGTCCTGTACATGAATTCGTGCGCCCGCCCGATCGCCAGCAGGCGCTGCCGCGCGGTCTCCACCAGCTCCAGGAACCGCGGATCGTTGGCGCGCAGGGCCTGCTGGCCCAGCAGGGCGGTCAGCATCTGGATGTTGTTCTTGACCCGGTGCTGAAGTTCCTTCAGCAGGCGCTCGTTGGCCTCCAGGGATTGTTCGAGCCGCAGTTGCAGGCGCCGCCGTTCCCGGACCTCGTCATTGAGGTCGTCGATCCGGTCCTTCAGCGCCGCGAAACGGTTGGCGTCGCGGACCCTGATGCGGAACCCGAATACGGGCGCACCGGCGTCCGCGCCGCCGAAGCGGCGGCATTCCGCCTTGTATCGTTCCGACCCTGTGCCGCCGTTCAGGACGATGCCGCAGGGCAGGGCCGACGAGGTGCGCGCGCTGCGCCGGATGATCCGGTCGAAGGCCTCGCTACCGCCTTCGATCCGATCGGGCAGGACATCGCCGATGCCGAGCCCCGCCAGCACTTCGAGGGCGCGGCTGTTGGCGTCGAGCACCGTGCCGCGGCCATCCACGAAGAAGATCGGCTCGGCCGCGAACTCCATCAACTCCGCCATGGTGGGCCCGGCGTTCACAGGTCGCCGCCGAAATACTCCCGACCGTCGCCGGGCTCGTCCTGCGGCTTCAGGTCGATCACCACCCGGCAGCCGGCATCGCCCCGGGCGATCGCCTCCTCGATCGTCACATGGGCGTAGCCCGTGTTCTCGGCGGCGATGTAGCCGAAGACGTTCGAGGTCATCATGCACAGCGACGGCCGGCCCTCGACATGGACGCCGAAGGGACAGCGGTCGTTGCCCAGCACGATCCGGTCCCCGGTCATCTCGAGGATGTGGAAACCGCCCTGGATTCGTCGCTTCAGGTCGACGAGCACCTCGCCGACCTGTTCCCGCGACAGCCGCTCCACCCCGAGCGCGCGGCTGTAATCGTCGTTGATCTGCCGCCCGATCGCGCCGCCGACGATGCTGATATAGCCGGACGCGTCTTCCAGACCCACCACCTCTTCCAGCGTGCCGGCCAGTTCGCGCAGCAGGGAACGCAGGAAGACATCGCGTTCCAGTGGAATGTCCGCCCGCGCGACCCCGGTTGCTCCGGACTCTTTCGCGGTCCCGTCCCTGTTCATGCGCGAAGTCTCGCACGATATTCACGTCCCGTCATCCCGACGGCGCGCATATGTGACAGCCGCCCTACCCCACTTTCGTCGCGATCGCCCCGTCAACAGGCAGGATGGCCCCGCTGACATAGGACGCCGCGTCGGAGGCGAGGAAGACCGCGACGGCGGCGGATTCCCAGGCTGTCCCCATGCGGCCCATCGGCACCTGCGCGGCCCGCTGGCGGCGCAGTTCCTCGCGCGGGGCGCCGCTGGCGGCGTGATAGCCCTCGATGGCCAGCGGCGTGTCGATCAGCCCGAGCTGGAGCACGTTGCAGCGGATGTTGTACTTCGCGTTCTCGAAAGCGAGCCACCTGGTGAACTCGTTCAGCGCCGCCTTGGACGCCTTGTAGGCGATGATCGGATAGGACGCGACGGCGGCGATGGAACCGACATGGGTGATGCAGCCGGCCTGCTGCGCCCGCATGGCCGGCAGCACCGCCCGGCTGGCCAGCACCGCGCCGGTCAGGTTGATGTCCAGCACACGGCGCCATTCCGCCGGGTCGATCTTCACGGTGTCGCCCTCGAAGGCGCCGACGGCGGCGTTGTTGTGCAGCACGTCGATGCGCCCGAACCGCTCCATCGCCCGCGCCGCCATGGCCGCGCAGTCCTCGGCGCGGGTGATGTCGGCGGCGATCGTCTCCGCCTCGAAGCCTTCGGCGCGAACCATGTCGCGGGTTTCTTCCAGCGATTGCCTCGTCCGGCTGGCCAGGACCAGCCGCGCGCCCTCCCGCGCGAAGGCCAGCGCCGTGGCGCGCCCGTTGCCGATCCCCTCGCCCGGCGTCTGACCCGCCCCGGCGATGATCGCGACCTTGTCCTTCAGTTGCATCGCTGCCCCTCCCCTCGGCTCGTTCAGCGGGGAAAGACTACCCGCCGCGCCGGGCGGGCGGAACGCTCAAGCGCCGGGCAGGTTGCCGTCCAGCAGCCAGGCCCGCGCGGCGGCGATGTCGGTGAATCCCCGGATGCGGCCATCGGCGATACGGCGCAGCGCCGTGTCGGCGGCGCCGAAGACGTCGTAGCCCTGCGGCACGCCGGGCTCCAGCGCGGGCGCGACCACCGCCTCCCGCTGCATGCCCGCCGCCATCACACGCGGGACGACGGTGCGGGCCAGGTATTCCTCCGCCTCGAAGAAACTCTCCGAAAGGTGGCGCAGATCGGCCAGCCAGTAGCTGTAGCCGCCGCATTCGAAGCGTTCGCAGACGAAGTCGAGCACGGCGCGGAAATTGTCCAGCGAGCCGAAGCCGCCCAGCCAGATATCGGTCAGCAGCCGATGATCCGGATTGTGCCCGACAACGGTGTATATCCGCCCGTCTCCGCGCCGGAAGGCGCGCAGCTCCGTCGCCGAAAAGACTTCGGCGACGTCGGCCCGGATCGTCCTGCGCGCTTGCATCGCCGCTCCGCCCCGGACAGGAACGGCGGCGCTTCCGGTCGCCCGGGACCGCCGCTCCTCCAGTTCCCGATCATGGAACGGGTGCCTCAATGCGGCAATCCCGGGCTCCAGCTCAGTCCTTGCCGACCTTGATCATCCTGCGCGCGGGGCCCTTGCTGCGGCGCGGGATGGAGATCTTCAGCACGCCATCCGTATGGGTCGCTTCGATCCTGTCGAGATCGGCGTCGTCGGGCACGCGAAAACTGCGGGTGAACGAACCGTAGACACGCTCGGAGAAATAATAGGACTTGTCCTTCTCCTCACGGCTGGAATCCTTCTTGCCGGAAACCGTGACGCGGCGGTCGTCGACCTCGACACTGATGTCGGAGTCCTTCACGCCGGGCAGTTCAACGGTGATTTCATAAGCGTCATCGGAACCGGTCGCTTCCGAACTCGGCGCGAACAGGTCGGCGACCTGCCGGCCCAGATGGCGCACCGGCGCCATCATCTGCGCCCACATGTCCGGCCCGGCCGGGGTGGTTTCCGATTTCTCGACCATGCTCATTCTCCGAATTTCATACAGAAATTGACGACATGGGCATCTTCGCCGGAGCGGCGCCGGCGCGCCTTGATTCAGGTCAATCGATGTGATCTCAGGGATCGAGTTCCTCGACCTCGGCGCGGCGGTGCGTCCCGCGCAGGTAATCGGCGAAGTCCGGGCGATGGCTGGCTGTGCGGCGGCGGACTTCGCGGCCGGCGGCAATCAGCCCGCCATTGCGTCCCAGCTCCGCATCGGCCAGCTCCAGCATCAGGGAGTTCGGCCAGGCCTGGGGCCGGCGTTTCGAGATGCGGTCGGCAACCTCCATCTCCCGGCCCGGATGCTCCTGGGTCAGCAGGATCAGTGTCGCCGCGCTGGAGCGGGAGACGCCCATCTGACAGTGAACCAGCAGATGCGTCGGATCGTCGGCGCGGATGCGGTCGCCGGCCTCCAGCAGGCGGACGATGTCCTTCGGCGCGGGCACCCGGTCGTGTCCCTCGACCGCGGCGATGACGTCGTTGAAGCGGAACCGGTGTACGCGGCCCGGCGCGATCCGGTCCAGCGCCGGATTCTCGGGCCAGCCGGGGTCGCCGATGGACACGACATGGCTGATGCGGCCGTCGAGCTCGCGGTCGAGTTCCTCGACGCCGCAGATGGTGAAGTCGATCGATATCATGATCCGGCCCTTCTACACGATTCCGCCCCGCCGGGCAGCCTGCCGCCGGCTTGTGTCGGCATGATGGCATCCCGTCATCGGCGCTTGGCGAAACGGTCTCCGCCGGGCTTAGATTTCACGGTACGGACAAGTGAGACCGGGAGGGCAGAGGCGAAATGGGCAAGCTGGACGGCAAGGTGGTGATCGTCACGGGCGCAGGCCGCGGCATCGGGCGCGAATGCGCGCTGCTGGCGGCGCGGGAGGGCGCGAAGGTGCTGGTCAACGATCTGGGCGGCTCGATCCAGGGCGGCGACGACGACGACCGGACGGTGGCGCAGCAGGTCGCCGGAGAGATCGGGGCGGCCGGCGGCGAGGCCGTGGCCAATGGCGGCAGCGTCGCCTCGCTGAAGGACTGCGAGGCCATGGTCGAGCAGGCGAAGGACGAGCTGGGCGGCCTGCACGGCATCATCAGTCCCGCCGGCATCCTGCGCGACGTCATGTTCCACAAGATGTCGGAAGAAGACTGGGACCAGGTCATCGAGGTCCACCTGAAGGGCAGCTTCAACATCTGCCGCGCGGCCATCAACCACTTCCGCGACCAGGAAGACGGCTCGATGGTGCTGTTCTCCTCGACGTCGGGACTGATCGGCAATATCGGCCAGGCGAACTACGCCGCGGCCAAGATGGGCATTGCGGGCCTGAGCCATGTCATCGCCATGGAGAACGCGCGCAAGAACGTGCGCTGCAACGTCATCACGCCCAGCGCCTGGACGCGCATGATCGGCACCATCCCGATCAAGGACGAGGCGACCCGCCACCGCCTGGAGATGATGCAGCGGAAGATGCGGCCCGACCAGATCGCCCAGCCTTCCGTGGCGCTGCTGGCCGACGAGGCGAAGGACGTCAACGGGCAGATCTTCTCCGTCCGCGGCAACGAGATCTTCCTGTGGAACCATCCGCGGCCGATCCGCAACATGACCCGGCTGGAGGGCTGGACGCCGACGACGGTGCTGGAGCACGCCATGCCGGTCTTCCGACCCGTCTTCACGGACCTCGGCACCGCCCGCGACGTCTTCCCCTACGACCCGGTCTGAGGCGAACGCCTTCAGATCGCCCAGCTCTCCACCGCGATCCGCGCTGCGGCGCGGGCGGCATCGAGGGCGGCGGCGTCCATGAGTCCCGTCTGGGTGTCGACATGGCCGACCACGGCGGCGGCGTTCAGCGTCGCGCGCACCATCGCCTCCGCCGGCTCGAGCCCGGCAGCGAGGCCGGACGCCAGCGTCGCGCAATAGGCGTCGCCGGCGCCGGCGGTGCCCACCACCTCGGCGGGCGCGGGCGGGCAGTGATGGAGCCGGCCTTCTGTCGCCAGGAAGGCGCCGTCGCGGCCGTCGGTGACCAGAACCCAGCGCGGGCCGCAATCCGCCAGCGCGTTGAAATAGGCGCGGGCGGTCATGTGGAAGCCGCCGCCCTCGAAGCCGCGGGTCAGCAGATCCGGCAGCGGCCGGTCGGGGTCGTGCTCGATCTTCGCCCCGCCCTCGCCGAACTTGCCGGCCAGCCCCGCGACCAGCGCATCGGCCTCGACCCGGTTGACGGCCAGCAGATCGATCCGGTCCAGGCATTCGCGGAACGGTCCCTGCCGGGCGGAAAGCTGGCGGATGCCCGGATTGACCGCGACCAGCGCGCCCTTCGCCTTCGCCCGCGCCACGATCTCGGGGAAGCAGTCGGCGCTCTCGTTCGACAGGCTGGTCACATAGCAGAGATCGACGCCGAAGGCCTCCGGCTTCAGGTCGTCGGCGCGGATCGTCGTGTTCGCCCCGCGGAAGGCGAAGATGCCGGCATTGCGCTCATGCGAGGCGATGATCAGCGACGCGCCGGTCTTCTGGCCGGCCACGCGCATGGCCCAGCGCGTGGAGACGCCCTCGGACTCCAGGCCGGTGAGTATCTGATCGGCGCGAGAATCCTGACCCAGCTTGACCAGCGCCGAAACGTCGTGGCCCAGGCGCGCCATGGCGACGGCGGCATTGACCGCGCCGCCGCCGCAATGCGTGGAGATATCCAGCGCCTCGGTCTTCCGCCCCTCCTCCATGAGCAGGTAGGAGGTGTCAGCGTTGCGCATGGTGATGCGCTCGATCTGGTCGCTGTCGACGATGGCGATGGCGTCGACCATGGCGCCGCCGACCGTGAGTATCTTCATCCGGGGAGTTCCGCCCTTCCTGCCTGATCCGCGATCCGGCCCGGAGGTTAGTGCGTCCCTCCGCCGGAAGACAGCCCCGCGCGGCCGTACTGGCGGCGGCCCGGTCTGCGTGGCACGCTTGAGTGGAACGGGGAACGCGTGCGGGAGCGGAACATGACGGAACTGCCGGAGAAGGCGCGGGCGGTGATCATCGGCGGCGGCGTCTCTGGCTGCTCACTGGCGTATCACCTGGCGAAGCTGGGCTGGCGCGACGTGGTGCTGCTGGAGCGCAAGCAGCTCACCTCCGGCACCACCTGGCATGCGGCGGGGCTGGTGGGGCAGCTTCGCGGCTCCCAGAACATGACCCGGCTGGCGAAATACTCAGTCGATCTCTACGCGCGGCTGGAGGATGAGACCGGCGTCGCCACGGGATTGCGGCAGAACGGCTCCATCTCGGTCGCGCTGACCGGGGAGCGGCGGGAGGAACTCCTCCGCCAGGCCTCCCTGGCTCGGGCCTTCGGCGTCGAGGTGGAGGAGATCGGCGTCGGCGACCTGAAGGTTATGTACCCGCATCTCAACGCCGACGGCGTCGTTGCCGCCGTGCACCTGCCAAAGGACGGTCAGTGCGATCCGGCGAACATCGCCATGGCGCTGGCCCGCGGCGCCAGGGCCGGCGGCGTCCGCATCGCGGAAGGGATCAGGGTGAGCGCCGTCCACCAGCGCGACGGCCGGGTGACGGGCGTGGCCTGGGCCGCCGAGGACGGTTCCGAGGGGCGGATCGAAAGCGACATCGTCGTCAACTGCGCGGGCATGTGGGCCCGCGAACTGGGCCGGATGTCCGGCGTCTCGATCCCGCTGCACGCCTGCGAGCATTTCTACCTGGTGACGGAGCCGGTCGAGGGGCTGGGCCGGCTGCCGGTCCTGCGCGTGCCCGACGAATGCGCCTACTACAAGGAGGACGCCGGCAAGATGATGCTCGGCGCCTTCGAACCGAGGGCCAAGCCCTGGGGCATGGACGGCATCCCGGAGGACTTCTGCTTCGACCAGCTGCCGGAGGACTTCGCCCATTTCGAGCCGATCCTGGAGAAGGCCGTCCACCGCATGCCGCTGATGGCGGAGGCCGGCATCCATACCTTCTTCAACGGGCCGGAGAGCTTCACGCCCGACGACCGCTACTATCTGGGCGAGGCGCCGGAACTCCGCGGCTACTGGATCGCCGCCGGCTACAACTCCATCGGCATCGTCTCCTCCGGCGGCGCGGGCTTCGCGCTGGCGCAGTGGCTGGAGGACGGGGAGCCGCCCTTCGACCTCTGGGAAGTCGACATCCGCCGCGCCGAGCCCTTCATGTCCAACCGGGCATATCTCAGGGAACGGGTTTCGGAGACGCTGGGCCTGCTCTACGCCGACCACTTCCCCTACCGCCAGCCGGCAACCGCCCGCGGCGTGCGCCGCTCGCCCGTCCACGAGCATCTGAAGGTGCGCGGCGCGGTCTTCGGCGAGACGGCGGGCTGGGAGCGCGCCAACTGGTTCGCGGC
This sequence comes from Minwuia thermotolerans, assembly GCF_002924445.1. Classification (NCBI taxonomy): domain Bacteria; kingdom Pseudomonadati; phylum Pseudomonadota; class Alphaproteobacteria; order Minwuiales; family Minwuiaceae; genus Minwuia; species Minwuia thermotolerans. The sequence goes on along the minus strand of NZ_PIGG01000042.1, from coordinate 14,004 downwards.
GGAAGGCGAGCCGCGCGAATACCGCTACTCCTGGAAACGCCAGAACTGGTTCGGCAACAGCCGCGCGGAACACATCGCCGTCCGCACCGGCGTCGGGCTGTTCGACATGTCGTCGTTCGGCAAGATCCGCGTCGAGGGCCGGGACGCCTGCGCCTTCCTCGACCGGCTCTGCGGCAACCGGATCGACGTCGAGCCGGGGCGCATCGTCTACACCCAGATGCTGAACGCCCGCGGCGGGGTCGAGAGCGACCTGACCGTGACCCGCCTCTCTGAGGCCGCGTTCCTGCTGGTGGTGCCGGCGGCGACGCTCCGGCGCGACCTCGCCTGGCTCCGGCGGCATCTGGACAGCGAGCGCCACGTCGCCATCACCGACGTCACTGCGGGCGAGGCCGTCCTTTCGCTGATGGGACCGAAGGCGCGCGAGGTGCTGGCCGCCTGCTCGCCCGACGACTTTTCCAACGACGCCCATCCCTTCGGCCACATGCGCGAGATCGAGATCGGCTACGGCCTCGCCCGCGCCCACCGGGTCACCTATGTCGGCGAACTGGGCTGGGAGATCTACGTCTCGGCCGACATGGCCGCCCATGTCTTCGAGGCGCTGGAAGAAGCTGGCGGGCCGCACGGGCTGAAACTCTGCGGCCTGCATGCGCTGGATTCATGCCGCATCGAGAAGGCCTTCCGGCATTTCGGCCACGACATCACCGACGAGGACCACGTGCTCGAGGCCGGGCTCAGCTTTGCCGTGAAACCGGACAAGGGCGATTTCATCGGCCGCGACGCCGTGTTGCGGAAACACGAGGCCGGGCTGGAACGCCGGCTGGTCCAGTTCCGACTGACCGATCCGGAGCCGCTGCTCTTTCACGGCGAACCGATCGTCCGCGACGGCGCCATCGTCGGCTATCTCACCAGCGGCAATTACGGCCATGCGCTGGGCGGCGCGGTGGGCCTGGGCTATGTCCCCTGCCCCGGGGAGAGCGCGAAGGAGTTGCTGGCGTCCGGCTACGAGATCGAGATCGCGGGCGAACGCTTCCCCGCCGAGGCCTCGCTGCGGCCCATCTACGACCCGAAGGCGGAACGGGTGAGGATGTGAGCCGCTTCACTCGACGGCGCCCTTGGACTTGATCCAAGGGCCCAGCGAAAAGAATGACTGGGTCCTGGGGTCAAGCCCCAGGACGCCGTATCAGTGCTGTGACCTACTTCCCCACCGTCTCCACCAGGGCCGGGAAGTAGTTGCCGCCGAATCCCGCTTTCTCGGCGCGTTCCAGCATCGCCCGGGCGGCGTTGGCGCCCAGCGGCTCGATGCCGGCGTCGGCCGCCATCTCCAGCGCGTAGGAGAGATCCTTCTGCGCGTAGGTGACGGGGAAGGCCTTTTCGGGAAAGACGCCGGGCAGGATCGCCTTCATGCCGTGATTGCGTAGCGCGAAGCTGTCGGCGGAGCCCTTCTGCAGGGTCTCGAAGACCACCTGCGGGTCGATGCCGTTGCCCTCGGCGATGCGCCGGGCCTCGGAGAGCGCGACCACGGTCTGGAACAGCACCATGTTGTTCAGGATCTTCACCGCCTGGCCGGCGCCGGCGGCGCCGCAATGTACGATTTCCTCGCCGCAGCAGTCGAGGATCGGCTTCACACGGTCGAACACGGCATCCGACGCACCGACCATGATGGCGAGCGTGCCGTCGATCGCCGCCTGCCGCGTGCGGGCCACGGGCGCGTCGGCGAAGAGGACGCCGCGTTCGGCGCAAAGCGCCTCCAGCCTGCGCGCCAGCGCCACCGGCGCCGTCGAGGCGTCGACCAGGCACTGGCCTTCGCGAAGCTTCGCCACCAGGCCCTCATCGCCCAGACAGAGATCCTCCACCTGCCGCCCGCCGGGCAGCGAGAGCAGGATGTCGGCGCAGTTTGCGGCGATCTCGTCCACCGACGCGGCGATGACCACGCCCTTCGCCTTCAGCCGTTCCAGCGGTTCCGCACTGAGGTCGAAGGCCATGACCGGCCGGCCCGACTTCGCCCGGATGTTGGCGCACATGGGCTCGCCCATCACGCCGACGCCGATGAATCCGATCGCTTCCGCCATGGCGCCAGTCTCCCTTCCTTCCGCACCCTGGCTTCACAGCTACGCCGGCAGCGCCGCGGCGGCAAGGCCGGGGGACATCGTCGCCGGATTCGCAAGACCCGCCACCTGTGAGACACTGTCAGCGAATCGCCCGGGATGGGAGGATCACGGCGAGCCATGCCGAACATGGAACCCGACAGGATCTGCACGGGCCTGGTGCTGCCGGGCGGCGGCGCGCGCGGGGCCTATCAGGCCGGCGCGCTTCAGGCCATCGCCGAACTGGCGCCGGCGGGACGCAACCCGTTTCCCGTGATCGCGGGCTCTTCGGTGGGCGCGATCAACGCCGCGGCGCTCGCCTGCCGGGCGCAGGATTTCCGGGCGGGCGCGCAAGATCTGGCGGAGATGTGGGGGCGGCTGGAGGTGGCCGACGTCTACCGCACCGATTTCGGAGACATCATGCGCCGCGGCCTGCACTGGGCCGTCGCGCTGTTCTTCGGCGGCCTGGGCTTCGCCAATCCGCGCTCGCTGCTGAACAACGAGCCGCTGGAGGATTTCCTGGCGCGGGAGATCCGCATGAGCGACATCGGCCCGGCCATCGACGCCGGCGCCCTGCGGGCACTGGCGATCTCGGTCTCCAGCTATTCCCGGACGCGGGCGATCACCTTCTTCCAGTCGTGCGAGGGGCCGGAGAACTGGGAGCGCGCGCGCCGCGACGGTTTCCGGGCGGAACTGGACGTGGCCCATCTCGTGGCCTCCTCGGCCCTGCCGTTCATCTTTCCGGCCAGGCAGATCGGCGACGAATACTATCTCGACGGCTCGCTCAGGCTGACGGCGCCGCTCAGCCCGGCGATCCGGCTCGGCGCCAACCGCATCCTGGTCATCGGCACCCGCCACGAGGCCCCCGACAGTCCCTCCGAGCGCCCGGACTATCCGAGCCTCGGGCAACTCAGCGGCTATCTGCTGGACGTGCTGTTCATGGACAACCTGAACGCCGATATCGAACGGCTGGAACGGGTGAACGCGACGCTCGCGCTGCTGCCCGAGGAACGACGGTCGGAAACACGGCTGGAATACATCGCCGTGCAGGCCATCCGCCCCTCCCGCGACATTCGCCGGATGGCGGCCGCGCATTTCGGCAAGCTGCCCTTCAACATCCGGATGCTGCTCCGGGGTCTCGGCATGGGCGGCGCCGACGGCCAGCTTCCGAGCTATCTGATGTTCGTGCCCGCCTTCACGCGCGAACTGATCGAGCTGGGCTACGGAGACGCGATGGCCCAACGCGACGAACTCGCACGCTTCCTCGGCTTCGATGACGGGGGCTGAACCCCTCCGCAGGACGGCGGGGCGCTATGGCCACCGCGCGCAGCGCGCGCTAGCATCCCGCGCTCGAGGAGATGCAAGGGGAGGCGATCATGGCCAACAGCGCCGAGTACGAACGGCTGAAGCAGCTCACGCTCGACTTCACCGCCTGCTTCAACAACGACGATCTGGAGGGCGTGATGAGCTATTTCGCGCCCGACGCCGTCTATGACCAGTTCGACGGCGCGCCGGCGAAGGGGATGGATGAAATCCGCGCCGCCTTCGAGCCCCAGTTCTCCGGCACATTCGGGAAGATGCGCTTCGCCGAGGAGGACATCTTCGTCGATCCGGAAACGCGCAAGACCATGGTGAGCTGGCTCTGCAGCATGGACACCAGCCGCGGCCGCGCCGGCTGGCGGGGCCTCGACATCCTGCATTTCGACGCGGAAGGCCGGATCACGGCGAAACTGACCTACGCCAAGGCCGACAAGCTGAAACTCGCCGCCGTCGGTGGACAGGCGGAAGCGGCGTCCTAGATCAAGCCGCAGCACATAGAACGCCGATCTCAGGGAGCACGCCATGAGCGATCAGGAATACACGCCGCCGACCGTCTGGAAGCAGGACGAGGAGAGCGGCGGGCGCTTCGCCAACATCAATCGACCCGTGGCTGGTCCCACCCACGACAAGGATCTGCCGGTCGGCGACCACCCGATCCAGCTCTATTCGCTGGGCACGCCCAATGGCGTCAAGGTGACGGTGCTGCTGGAGGAGCTGCTGGCCGCCGGACACACGGGCGCGGAATACGATGCCTGGCTGATCCGCATCCAGGAGGGCGACCAGTTCGGCTCGGGTTTCGTCGACATCAATCCGAACTCCAAGATCCCGGCCATGGTGGACCGTTCGGGTCCGGAGCCGATCCGGGTCTTCGAATCCGGTTCGATTCTGCTCTATCTGGCGGACAAGTTCGGCGCCTTCCTGCCGAAGGATCACGCGGGACGCACCGAGGCGCTCAACTGGCTGTTCTGGCAGATGGGCAGCGCGCCCTATCTGGGCGGCGGCTTCGGGCACTTCTATGCCTATGCGCCGATCAAGATCAAATACGCCATCGACCGCTACACCATGGAAGTGAAGCGCCAGCTCGACGTGCTCGACCGCCGGCTGGCCGAGACGCAGTATCTGGGCGGCAGCGACTACACCATCGCCGACATGGCCGTCTGGCCCTGGTACGGCGCGCTGGTGAAGGGCGTCATCTACGGTGAATCCGCCACATTCATCGAGGCGCATACCTACAAGAACGTGCACCGCTGGGCCGACGAGATCGCGCAGCGGCCGGCGGTGAAGCGGGGCCGGATGGTCAACCGCACCTTCGGCGACCCTTCCAGCCAGCTTCACGAGCGCCACGACGCCAGCGACTTCGAGACGAAGACGCAGGACAAGCTGGACGCCGCCGACTGAGGCCCGGCGCATGCGCTGGGCGCGTTATCTCGTCGACGGCCGCGAGACCTTCGGGCTCTTGGAAGGAGACCGCCTTGCGGACGTGACGGGCGATCCCTTCGACGGCTTCGAGCGGACGCGCGCGACCCGGCCGCTGGCGGAAACGAAACTGCTGGCGCCGGTCATGCCGCGGACGTTCTATGCCGCCGGCCTGAACTACGCGGAACATGTTCGCGAAATCGCCGAGTCTGTCGGTATGGCGCCCGAGATCCCGAAGGCGGCGGATATCGGCTATCGCGCGATCAACGCGATTTCCGGACCCGGCGACCCCATCGTCATCCCGGCGGACGCCAGCGATCAGATCCAGTACGAGGCGGAACTGGTTGCAGTCATCGGCCGGGAAGCGAAGCGCCTGACTTATGACAATTGCTTCGACTGCGTTCTGGGATTCACCATCGGCAACGACGTCTCCGAGCGGTCGTGGCAGAAGGAGGACTTCACCCTCTGGCGCGCCAAGAACACCGACAGCTTCGCGCCCATGGGCCCCTGGATCGAGACCGAATTCGACCAGCAGGCGGCGCGCACCAAAGTGCGACTGAACGGCCGGGAGATCATCGATTTCCCGACAGCGAACATGGTGCATTCCGTGGCCGATTTTCTGGTCCGCATGACCCGCTATGTCACGCTCTATCCCCGCGACGTCATCTGGATGGGTACCGAGGGCAAAAGTGAGAACATGGTCCACGGCGATATCTGCGAGATCGAGATCACCGGCATCGGCCGGCTCCGCAATCCCGTTATCCGCGCCTCCGGCTGAGACGAGACGGCTATTTTACAGCGATGCAGGTGCACGGCGCGCGATTCAGCACCTTGTGGGAGACGCTGCCGAGATAGAGGGCGCGCATGTCGCTCAGACCGCGTGAACCCATGATGACGCAATCGACCTCCCTGTCCTCGATGCAGCGCAGTATCTGCCGCGCCGCCTCGCCGTCGGTCAGGACCGTCTCGACGTGCTTCAGACCTTTTTCCCGCGCGTCTTCCTTCGCCCCGTCCAGCAGACTCTGGCCGATCTCCGCGTACATGCGCGGCGTGCTCTCGGGGGGTTCCTCGAAGCCGTAGTTGAGCCGGCCTTCGACAGCCCGCAACCGCTTCACTTCGGGCTCGACCTTGCCGCCCAGCCCTTCGGCCCGGGCGAACCGCTCCAGTTCCTCCGCATCCGCGTTCAGCAGCATGTTGTGCTGGATGACCAGTTTCGCGCCGTGGGTCCCGGCGAGGTCTATCGCCAGCTTCAGCGCCTTGCGGCTGTGATCAGACCCGTCGATCGGGCAAAGGATCGTCTTGAACATCGCAGATACCTCCCGCTTGCCGGTATTCCGGGCGACCCGCCGAACACGGAGCCCGCCCCTTCACGGGAGACATCGTGAAGCATTGGCCGCCGCGGGCCCTTGATCCGTATCAAGAAAAGGCGCCGTCCAGAGCGAGGAAGACCAGGCCGGAGATCAGCGCCGTAGCCGGCACGGTGACGACCCACGCGGCGATCACGGTCATGAAGTGGCTGCGCCGCACCAGCTTGCGCCGGCGGCGTTCCTCCGGCGCAACCTGCTTGACGGCGATATGGCGGTTGCCCTTGCGGGCGCGCCGCTCGGTGTCCCATTCGCGGAAGAAGCCGACCCCGAAGACCCCGCCCACGGCGATGTGGGTCGAACTGACGGGCAGGCCGAGCCAGGAGGCGATGATTACCGTGATCGCGGCCGAAAGCGCCACGCAATAGGCGCGCATCGGATTCAGCTTGGTGATCTGGCTGCCGACCATGCGGATCAGCTTCGGCCCGAACAGCACCAGCCCGAAGGAAATGCCCAGCGCGCCGATCACCATGACCCAGAGCGGGATCGTGACCTTGCCGGCGAAGCCGCCGGCCTCCTGGGCATGGACGATCGCGGCCAGCGGCCCCACGGCGTTGGCGACGTCGTTGGCGCCGTGGGCGAAGGAAAGCAGTCCCGCCGAGATCACAAGCGGCAGGCCGAACAGCTCCTTCAGCGAGCGGTTGCGGTTCTCCATGCCTTCCGACTGGCGGCGGATCAGCGGCGCGGTGACGACATAGGCGACCGCGCCCGCCCCGGCGCCGATCAGCAGCGCGGTCAGCAGGTCGATGGCGATCACCCGCTTGAACCCCTTGATGGCGAGATAGGCGGCGAAGGCGCCGGCCATGATGCCCACCAGCACCGGCACCCAGCGCCGGGCGGCGGCGATCTTGTCGTCCTGGTAGATGATGAAGGTCTTGATGAAGGCCAGGAATGCGGCGGCGATGACGCCGCCCAGCACCGGGGAGACCACCCAGCTCGCCGCGATCGCGGCCATGCTGGGCCAGTTGACGGCCGCCACGCCGGCGGCGGCCACGCCCGAGCCCATCACCCCGCCGACCACGGAATGGGTGGTCGAGACCGGGGCGCCGATCCACGTCGCCAGATTGATCCACAGCGCCGCCGCGATCAGCGCCGCCATCATGGCCCAGGTGAAGGTGCTTCCGTCGGCGACGCCGGCCGGATCGATGATGCCCTTGGAGATGGTCGAAACCACGTCGCCGCCCGCCAGCAGGGCGCCCGCACTTTCGCAGATCGCCGCAATGACGATGGCGCCGCCCATGGTCAGCGCCCGTGCGCCGACCGCGGGACCCATGTTGTTGGCGACGTCGTTGGCGCCGATGTTCAGGGCCATGTAGGCCCCGAAGGCGGCGGCGGCGACGACGAAGACCGCGCCCTGGGCCTGGCCGAAGGTGACCGCCGCGGCCAGCGTCGCCAGGGCGACGAAGGCGAAGGCGACGCCCACGCCGACGAGCGGCCGGGCGACATATCGCGTGGCGTACTCGACCCGGCTGATGCGGTTCAGGTCCTTGTCGAGCGTCTTCCACTGCTTCGGCTCGCTGTCCGTGCTCAAGGCCCCGCCATTTCGCCGGCCGGCTGACGCCGGACTGTCACAAAACTGTCATGAAAGGCTCTGCCTAGCCGCAGCCGGGCCGCGGTTCAAGCGTTCGCGTGCGCCCGCGTCGCAAATTCCGCCAGCAGCGCCGCCAGATCCGGTTCCTCGACCCGGGATGCCGCCTCGGCCGGGGCGAGCCATTCCCGCCGCCGGCGCGCCGCTTCCGGATAGTCGTCGGCCAGCCGCGCCACCTCGACAGCGAAGACGCGGACCTCGCAGCCGACCGGCGCGCCGCCGCGCAGCTTCTTGTCGTAGTAGTAGCTCCCAACCGCAGCCTCGGTCACGCCAGACGGGATGACGCCGGCTTCCTCCCAGGCCTCGTGCGCCGCCGCCTGGGGAAAGTCCAGCCCGTCGATGGGCCAGCCCTTGGGCAGGATCCAGCGCTGCGTGTGCAGCGACGTCACCAGCAGGACTTGCCGCCCGCCATCCGCCGCGCCGCGGTGGCACAGCGCGGCGATCTGCAGCCGGTCCGGCCGCCGGAGCAGCGGCTGCAGATAGTCGGCCCAGGCCCTGTGCAGCAGGCGTGACATCTCAGGCGAATCCCTTGCGAATCATCAATCTACTATATCCGATCGCGAATCACCGGGTGCAAGGGGGCCGCGCACGCCGGTTCCCACGCGCCGCGAACGGCTCTAGGCTGTTGCCTCTCGGTTCCTGGGGAGGGGACGCTATGATCCATGATTTCACCGAATGCGGGCCGGACCGCGTGATCAGCGGCATCGGCGCGCTCGCCGAACTGCCCGGCGTGCTGGCCGACATGAGCGTCGAACGGGCGCTGGTTCTCACAGGCCGGACGCTGGCGGAGAAGACCGATCTGGTGGCCCGTGTCGAGACGACGCTGGGCGCCCGCCACGCCGGCACGTTCAGCGGCTGCGCCCAGCACGTGCCCGAAAGCACCGTGACCGCGGCGGTGGCCGCGGCGCGCGAGGGCCGCGCAGACGGCATTGTCGTCTTCGGCGGCGGCAGCCCCATCGACACGGCCAAGATGGTGGTGCTGAAGCTGAAGGAAGCGGGCGAGGCCCCGCCCCGCCAGATCGTCATCCCGACGACGCTCTCGGCCGGCGAATTCACCTTCGCCGCGGGCATGACCGACGAGCAGACGCGCATCAAGCATGTCCACGTCGACCCGGCGATGCAGCCTGAGATCATCCTCTACGACCCGGAGCTCTGCCGGCCGACGCCGCCGGAGCTGTGGCTGACCACCGGCATCAAGGCCCTGGACCACGCCGTCGAGGGGCTGTGGTGGCCCGACTGCCATCCGCTGCTGGAGACGCTTCGGCTGGGGGCCATCGCCGATCTGACGGCGCACCTGGCGCGGTCGCGCGACCCGGAGGCGCTGGAGGACCGGCTGGCCTGCCAGCACGCGGCGTGGAAATCCATCTGGGGCCTGCTGGGGGCGAAGAAGGTCGGCTTCCGCCTCAGCCACCCGCTGGGCCACCAGATCGGGGCGCGCTGGGACGTGCCGCACGGGGTGACGTCGTGCATCGCGCTGCCGGCGGCGGCCCGCTTCCTGAAGGACCGCACCGGCCCGGCGCAGGCGAAGATCGCAGCGGCCATGGGGCTGCCCGGGGCGGACGGCGCGGCCCCGGCGATCGAGGCCTTCTTCGACCGCCTCGAGATTCCGCGGCGGCTCTCCGACACGACGGCGAAGCGCGACGAGATCCCGCTGGTGGCGAAGGCGGTGGCCGACGAGCTCGCCCATCTCGGCGCGCCGGATGCGGACATCGCCACGCCCGAGGCGCTGGCGGCGCTGCTGGACGAACTCTGGTAGACCGGAAACCGAGGAGAGACGAGGGAATGCAGCAGCGGAAACTGGGCGCGGACGGCCCGATGGTGAGCGCCGTGGGCTATGGCGCCATGTCCTTCGCCGACTTCTACGGGCCGGCGACGGAGGAAGGCTCCATGGCCATCCTCGACGCCTGCGTCGAGCTGGGCGTCACCCATGTCGACACCGCGAACGTCTACGGCAATGGCCGTTCCGAGACCTGGCTGGGCAAATGGCTGAAGGCCCGCGGCGGCCGGCCGCCCTTCGCCATCGCCACCAAGGTCGGCATCCAGCGCGATCCGGAGCGGCGCTTCAACAACGACCCGGACCACATGCGCGAACAGCTCGACGGCAGCCTGCAGCGCCTGGGCGTCGAGGCCATCGACCTCTACTACGTCCACCGCCGCGACACCGCGCACGAGATCGAGGACGTCACCGAGACCCTCGCGTCGTTCGTGAAGGCGGGCAAGGTGAAGGCCATCGGCTATTCGGAGATCGCGCCGTCCTCGCTGCGCCGCGCCGCCGCCATCCACCCCATCGCCGCGGTGCAGTCGGAATATTCGCTCGCCACCCGCGCGCCGGAGCTGGGCCTGGTGCAGGCGTGCCAGGAGCTGGGGGCGGCGCTGGTCGCCTTCTCGCCCGTCGGGCGCGGGCTGCTGACCGACCGCCCGCACAGCCTGGAGGCCTGCCGGACCATGGGCTTCATGAAGAACAACCCGCGCTTCGTCGAGCCCAACCACTCGGCCAACCTGGCTTACAACGCGAAGTTCCGGGCGCTCGCCGCCGATATGGGCGTGGCCGCGGCGAGCCTCGCCATCGCCTGGCTGCTGAAACAGGGCGAACACGTCCTGCCGATCCCCGGCACGCGCTCGGTAAAGCACCTGAAGGAATGCGTCGCCGGCGCGGAAATGGACCTCACGGACGGCGACATGGCCCGGATCGAGAGCGTGCTGCCCGTCGGCTGGTGCCATGGCGACCGCTACAACGCCGAACAGTGGGAAGCGCCGGAGCGGTACTGCTAGGAGTTGCCGGTCGGCGCGCCGGGGATGGCCCGGCTGGCCGGCGCGCCTTCTGATTCATGGAAACGCCGCGTTCGCGGGTTCACCCCCTCCCGCTCCCGCTGACGCGGGACCACCCTCCCCCTTGGCCAAGGGGGAGGGACAGGGTGGGGGACGGCGGCGTTCCGCTCTCCCCGCCCCTCAGCCGAAGGCGAAGAGGCCGCCCACCGCCATCATGCCTTCGCCGTTGCGGGCGCGCATGGGCAGGATCAGCGCCTCGAACTCGATGAACTCGATGCCCAGCCCCTCGAACGATCCGCGCAGCACGATGCGCTCGCGGCCCTCGAAGATACGGCGGTAGACCGCCATCACCGCGGCCGCCATCTCCGGCGCGAAGAGTTCCGAGGCGCGCTTGCCGGTCAAGGTGACGCCGAGGCGGTGCTCGATCGCGGAGCCCACCAGGCGGTAGCGCACGTCATCGCCCTCCCCCGCGGGCTCCACCATGAAGAAGCCGGGCAGCAGCGGCCCGATCGCCGCCGGGTCCAGGTCGGCGCGGGACGGCACGCCGTCCGCCGCCGGCAGCGCCTCGTACCACGCCAGCAGGCGCCGGTTCAGCGGATGCTCCGGCGCGTCCAGTTCGCGCACGCTCCAGTCGATGTCGCCCGACACAGGTTATCGATTCCCCCCCCCAGGGTGACAAGAATACCCCGCCCGCACACACGCGCCAAGCGGAGCCGGTCGGCGCGCATTGCCGGCCGGCGCGCATTGCCGGTCGGCGCGCGGGGGATGGCCTGGCCGGCCCGCGCGCCTTCTGAATCATGGAAACGCCGCGTTCGCCGGACCTGCTCAGGCATGGATCCCGCGCGCGCGGCGTGAGCGGCGGGATACGGGGAGCGCCGCCCCGTGCAGCCCCGCCCTGCGCGGGGGCCGGTTGCCGCTCCTGTCGCCGCGGGCCATGATCGCGCCGCATCGCAACTGGGGAGGAGCGAAGCCATGCGCGCCGTGCGTATCCACGAGTTCACCGAGTTCGAGAATCTGGTCCTGGAGCATGACGCGCCCCGGCCGGAGCTGAAGCCGCGCCAGGTGCGTATCCAGGTGAAGGCCGCGCCGCTGTCGATCGCGCTGCGGCTGATGGCGACGGGCGACTACCAGCGCCGCCCGCCCATGCCCTATGTGCCCGGCGGCGAGGTGGCCGGCGTGGTCACCGAGGTCGCGGAAGGCGTCGAGCGGCTGAAGGTCGGCGACCGCGTCGCCGGCATCATCGACTGGGGCGCGCTGGCCGAGGAGGCCGCGGGCTACGACGCCAATCTCTACCCCATCCCCGACGAGCTGGATTTCCCGGAGGCGGCCAGCCTCTCGCCCTCCTACGCGACGTCGATGGCGGCGCTGACCTGGCGCCATCAGCTCGACGTCTCGGAAGGCGAATGGCTGCTGGTCCACGGCGCGGCCGGCGGCGTCGGCCTGGCGGCGGTCGAGATCGGCAAGGCGCTGGGGACCCGGGTCATCGCCACCGCGGGCACGGCGGAGAAATGCCGCTTCGTCGCCGAGCACGGCGCCGACCACGTCATCAACTACGCCGAGGACGATTTCCGCCGGAAGGTCATGGAGATCACGAACGGCCGCGGCGTCGACGCGGTCTACGAGCCCGTCGGCGGCGAGGTCTTCCGCCAGTCGCTCCGCTGCATGGCGCCCGGCGCGCGCATCTGCCCCATCGGCTTCGCCGGCGGCGACATCCCGCTGATCCCGGCCAACCACCTGCTGGTCAAGAACATCGCCGTCTGCGGCCTGTTCCTGGGCTACTACTGCGGCTGGGGGCGGGAGGACGTGCGCTACGAACACGCGGACCGGCTCGCGGCGGATGTCGAGCGCCTGGTGCAGTGGTGGCGCGAGGGCCGGCTCAGCCTGCACACCTCCCACGTCCTGCCGCTGGAGGATTTCCAGGCGGCCATGAAGATCGTCACCTCCCGCCAGGCGATGGGACGCGTGGTGGTTGTGCCGTAGAGGGAGAGGAAATAGGTCGGAACGCCGGCCTGTTGAAAACACTTGACAGCATAGAGTTGGAAATCTGGAATCGTCCCCCAAGAGGGGACAATTATGCTCAATGAGAAAACGCTTCCGGCAGCTATCGGCGAAATTCTTCGTCAGAACAATTATAATGTGGAATTTAGCCGCAAGTATTCAGGTAGTGAAGTAGATATAGTTGCAAGCCCCAAGGGCGCCGCCTTTGGTCAAAAGCTGTATATTGAAGCCACCATTTCGTACGTTGACAACACAAAATATGGAAAGGATTTCACAAAATTCGGCGTGATTAGAGAACTAGATCCAGAAGCAATCTGCATTATTGTGTCTTTAACCGGATTCACGCCTGATGTAGAAGAGCGCGCTCGCGCCTCAAGAGTCCGAACGTATACTTACAATGATTTTTTTTAAGGCATTTGAGAAATTTGACGATTACATTCAGAAAATAATGAATGACCCTCGTATGAAAGAATTGTCGGAAACATACGAAGAGGCAAATTTTGAAGATGCGCACGGAGAAGAATTTGCCACTGATTGGATTACTAACTGGGCATACACCGACAATGTGGAGAATCGGTGGATTATTTTATTAGGTGAGTATGGAACAGGAAAAACGTGCCTGACTGAGGTTCTTCAGTATCGTCTAATTTGCCGATATCACGAACATCCAGAAGGGAAACTGCCTATGAGGATATCATTACGAGATTTTTCTAGGCAATTTGATGCAAGAACACTATTACATCATTTTTTGGACCATAATAGTCTCGGTCACATTCCAATTGAATTTGTCTTTACTTTAATTCGAGAGCAGAGAATAATATTGCTTTTGGATGGATACGATGAGATGGCGCAATTCATGAATCCAAGGGAGCGTCGTGCCTGTCTAAAATCTCTTGCAGATCTATCCGTTGACGGCGCAAGAGGTATTTTGACCAGTCGGCCCAACTATTTTACCCAGGACGAGGAGCTACGGGTATTTGAGTCATTGTATAGCGCACTTTCTCAAAGAACTTTTTATGTAGGAGAGAGGGATAAACGGTATATTGAAGAAGAAAAGGCCATAGATTCGTTAATAGAAGAACATATACTTAATCGTTATGAACGTATTTTAAGAGATCTAACAGTAGAACAGACAGAAAATCTAATTCGACGCAAACTCGAAGGCGATGCAAGAGGGCAGAGGTTAATTCTAAATATATTACAAAGGACCCTTCGAAATAGTAAATCTAACGATGGCGGAAGGTCTTTGTCCGGTAAACCCGTTATTATTGCCTACTTGCTAGTGGATTGAACCCGACAGTGGAGTCCCGATGGGGATTCCCCTTGTCGGCTTTGCGTGCGAGTCTGCGGCATGCGCACGGGTATCAGCTTCGAAGTTTCTCCGGATGACCGCTCTCGTCTTGAGGCGCTCGTCCGGGATCGGAACGCCCCTCAGAACCATGTCTGGCGAGCCCGGATCGTCCTC
>NZ_PIGG01000041.1 GCF_002924445.1 Minwuia thermotolerans | reverse complement strand
CCCGAAGTGCGGATCGTCCGGCCCGCGCGGCACGGCGACGGGCGCGGCTTCTTCTCCGAGGTCTGGAACCGGCGCGCGCTGGCCGCGGCGGGCATCGAGGCCGACTTCGTGCAGGACAATCACGTCCTGAACGGCCGGGCCGGCACGCTGCGCGGCCTGCACCTGCAGGTGGCGCCCAGCCCGCAGGCGAAGCTGGTGCGTTGCCTGCGCGGCGCCATCCTGGACGTGGCGGTTGACGTCCGCCGCGGCTCGCCCACCTTCGGGCGGCACGTGGCGGTGGAGCTCTCGGGCGAGAACTGGGCGCAGCTCTGGGTGCCCGAAGGCTTCGCCCACGGTTATTGTACGCTGACCGACGGCGCGGAGGTGATCTACAAGGTGACGGGCTACTACGACGCGCAAGCCGAGCGGGGCGTCCGCTTCGACGATCCGGCGCTGGGCATCGACTGGCCCGTCGACCGGGGCGCGGCGATCCTCTCGGAGAAGGACCGCGCCTGGCCCGACCTCGCCGGCTTCGGCGGGGTGTGAGCGCCATGCGGGTTCTCGTCACCGGCGGCTGCGGCTTTATCGGATCGGCGCTGGTGCGGCGGCTCGTGGCCGACGGCGCCGAGGTGCTGAACGTCGACTGCCTGACCTATGCCGGCCTGCCGCAGAACGTCGCGAGCGTCGCGGACCGGCCGGGCTACCGCTTCCTGAAGGCCGATATCTGCGACAAGGCGGCGATGGCCGACGCCTTCGCGGACTTCCGGCCCGACGCGGTGATGCACCTGGCCGCCGAGAGCCATGTCGACCGCTCCATCGACGGGCCGGGGGCCTTCATCCGCACCAACGTCACGGGCACGGAAGTGCTGCTTGAATGCGCCCTGGACCACTGGCGCGGTCTGGACGAGGCGGCGCGGGCGGCCTTCCGGTTTCTGCACGTCTCCACCGACGAGGTCTATGGCGCGCTGCCGGGAGAGGGGCATTTCCGCGAGGGCGACCCGTACCGCCCGACCAGCCCCTATGCCGCCTCGAAGGCGGGCGCGGACCACCTGGTGCGGGCCTTTCACGCCACCTACCGGCTGCCGGTGCTGATCACCAATTGCGGCAACAATTACGGCCCCTTCCAGTTCCCCGAGAAGCTGGTCCCCGTGATCATCCTGAACGCGCTGGCCGGCGAGACGCTGCCGGTCTACGGCCGGGGCGAGAACGTGCGCGACTGGATTCACGTGGACGATCATGTCGCGGCGCTGCTTCGCGTCCTCGACGCCGGCCGGCCGGGCGAGACCTACCTGGTCGGCGCGCGGGGCGAGCGGCGCAACATCGACCTGGTGCGGGCGATCTGCGCCGTGCTGGACGAAACGCCCGAGGCGCGCCACCGCCCGCATGCCGACCTGATCCGCTTCGTCGGCGACCGGCCCGGCCACGATTTCCGCTACGCCATCGACCCGGCGAAGATCGAGCGCGAGCTGGGCTGGCGGCCGGCGCGCGCCTTCGAGGCCGGCATCGCGGCAACCGTCCGCTGGTACCTGGACAACCGCGACTGGATCGGCGCGGTACACGACCGCCGCCGGCTGGGGAGCGCGGCATGACGGTGCTGATCCTGGGCGCGGGCGGACAGGTGGGCTCGGCGCTGCGCTGGCGGGCGCTGGCGCGCGGGGCCTCGACCGTCGGGCTCGCCCACAACGACCTGGACATCGCCGACCGGGAGATCGTCCGCGCCGTGATCGACGAGGTCCGCCCCACGACGGTGATCAACTGCGCGGGCTATACCGACGTCGACGGGGCCGAGACCGACGAGACGGGGGCGGAGCGGGTCAACCGCGACGGCGCCGGCCATGTGGCCGCCGCCTGCGCGCCGCTCGGCGTGCCGCTGATTCACCTGTCGACGGACTACGTCTTCGACGGCGCCAGACCCACGGCGTGGCGCGAGGACGATCCCGTGAGCCCCGTCGGCGTCTACGCCCGCACCAAGGAGGCCGGGGAGCGCGCCGTGCGCGACGCCTGGGGCAAGCACGTGATCCTGCGCACGGCATGGGTCTTCGGCGGCATCGGGCGCAATTTCGTCAAGACCATGCGCCGGCTCGCCGATCAGGGCCAGACCACGATCCGCGTCGTCGACGACCAGCGCGGCGGCCCCACCCCGGCGGAATCCATCGCCGACGCCTGCCTCGACATCGCCGAACGCTGCGGCAGCGCCGACATCGTGCCCTGGGGGACCTACCATTTCTGCGGCGCGCCGTCCGTGACCTGGCGGGAGTTCGCCGAGGCGGTGCTGGCCGACCGGCCGGAGGTGACCGTCACGCCCTGCGCCAGCGACGAGTTCGACCGCCCCGCCCCGCGGCCGGCCAATTCGGTGCTGGACTGCACCCGCATCCGCGCCGCCTTCGGCGTCGAGCAGCCCGACTGGCGCCCCTATCTGAAACGCCTGCTGGGCGATCTGGGGGAAGCGACCGAGGAGGCATCATGAAGGGCATCCTGCTGGCCGGCGGCGCGGGCACGCGGCTGCACCCGATGACGCGCGTGGTCTCCAAGCAGCTGCTGCCCGTCTACGACAAGCCGATGGTCTACTATCCGCTGGCGACGCTGATGCTGGCCGGCATCCGCGAGATCCTGCTGATCTCGACGCCCGAGGACCTGCCGCGCTTCGAGGCGCTGCTGGGCGACGGGCGCGGCTGGGGCCTGGAGATTGCCTATGCCGAACAGGCCGAGCCGCGCGGCATCGCCGAGGCGCTGATCATCGCCGAGGATTTCACCGCCGGGGAGAAGTGCGCCCTGGTGCTGGGCGACAACATCTTCTATGGCCGCGGCTTCTCCGGCCTGCTCAGGGAAGCTGCGGACTTTGGCGAAGGCGCCGTGGTCTTCGCCTATCAGGTCGCCGACCCCGAACGCTATGGCGTCGTCGCCTTCGATGCGGAGGGCCGGGCGACCGACATCGTCGAAAAGCCTGCGCGGCCGTCCTCGCCCTACGCGGTCACGGGGCTCTACTTCTACGACGCCCGCGCCGCCGAGATCGCGCGGTCGGTCGCGCCCTCGCCCAGGGGCGAACTGGAGATCACGGACGTCAACCGGCGCTACCTCGCCGAAGGGCGGCTGAAGGTGGAGAGGCTGGGCCGCGGCTTCGCCTGGCTGGACACGGGCACGCCGGTCAGCCTGCTGGAGGCGGCGGAGTTCATCCACGCCGTCGAGAAGCGCCAGGGCCTGAAGATCTCCGCGCCCGAGGAAGTCGCCTGGCGCATGGGCTGGATCGGCGACGAGCGCCTGCGCGACCTGGCCGAAGCGATGAAAGGCAACGACTACGGCCGCTATCT